>JADFOM010000286.1 GCA_022562835.1 Acidobacteriota bacterium
GTGTTGCTGCCGCCGAGCCCTTCGCCTTGTCGTGCTCGGAGTGCTTCGGGGTCTGGGTCTCGGCCTTGGAGCGCTCAGGCTGAGTAGCCCCCTCCGTCGAAGACTCTTGTTCGTCTTTGACATTGCTGGTTGTCTCGATCTGCTCGAAGTCATCCTTGGAGGCGTCGATGTTCGACACGCGTTCGTGCCGGCGACGAACCGAGACACGCCCGACGGAGCCAGCTTCGACACATGCGATCACGCGAGCGCCGATAGCTTTTAGAGCGACGATCGCGGACTCGAGCTCTTCGCTCGTGGTCGAAGTGGTCGTAACCAGGACAGTCGCATCCGAAACGATCGAGGCGATTGCGGGACGGCCGCTGACCACACCACCATCGAGAATCGAGAGCGTGGAAAGATCGATAACCTCGCAGATCGTCCGTCGCCAGGCTGGGTGCATTGCGAGCTCACCGGGTCGCGCGAATCGTTCTCCGATGGTCATGACCGACAGCGCGAGTTCACCATCGAGCCATTGGATTGCGTCTGTAAGCGAACAGTGTCCCTGAGCGACGTCTGAGATTCCGAGACTGTTATCGAGTCCAAAGTGAGCGTGTAGCGAGGCATCCCATGGATCGACGCATGCTATGACGGTGTCGACTCCAGCTCTACTGAACCCAACCGCCAGGTTGGCTGCAACCAGCGATCCAGCAGCGGCATTGTCGACCGCGGCGATGTGAAGGCTCGAGATCGAGTCTCCGACGCCACCATGCGCAAGCGCGGTCACAAGTGAGCGATAAACGTCGGCCTGGGCGCTCTCGGGTGCTCCGCGTAGGACGACCGTACTGCCGACCCGTCCGCCAACCGTCGTTACGACCGAGGCGCCGGTAACCGTTCGGAGGTCTGTAGCGCGGCGGATTCTTGGGTCGAGATGCTCAATCAAGCCAGCGATACCCGCACCGATGACAAGACCGACGAGCAGACCTGCTATCCCGATAGCGATCGGAGAGAGATCCTTGGACTTGGTGGGAAGACCAGCACGCGAGACGATGGCGACTCCGCCCGACGTGACCGCTGGGCGAAGGTCGGCCTGGACGTTTTGAAGGTCAATCCTTTCAACTCTCAAGTAGTACTTAAGGGCCTGATCGGTGTCGCGAGAGGCGATTTGGGTATCGATCTCGGCGAGACGTAGATCGATGAGGTCGACCGCTTCGGCGAAGTCTCGTCCTCGCTCCGCCACATAGATTTCTAGTTGGGCGGCCACAGCGTCTTGGGCGGCCGCAGGCCGGGTGGACTTCGCCGAGAGCGTGAGAACGTCCTGATCTTCGACACCTTTTGCGCTGGGTACGACAGTGTCGCCGGTTTTCTCGTAGACCCGATTAAGAGTCCCCTGCCCGTTGAGGATCGCGAGTTCGTTCGCCACAATTCGTTCGTCAACCGAGCCTCTGTTGGCGAGATCAACCGGTCGTCGCAGTTCGATGAGGAGCTGAGCGTTGGACTGGTAGGTCTGACCCCCCTCCGAAGCTGAAACGAAGGCCAAGCCTCCGATCATCGTTCCGCACAGCACAACGATCAACCAGCGCCGGCGCAACATAGCAAAGAATGAGCGCAGCTCATTGTCGGTGGTTTCGGTGTCCATCAATAGCTCCTGAGTTTTGGTGTTCGTGTCGCGGCGAGGAGGCCCCGATACAGGTCTTCATGAAGAGAGATGAGATGTTCGGTCCGGTAGTCGCGCATGCGTGTGCGCACCCCGACCGGATCGAAGTGATCGAGAGGATGGTCGATCAGCGCCCGGAGTCCGTCGGCAAAGCCCTGTACGTCGTCGGGATCGACAAGAATGCCCCCGTCGGGTGCGACCGAGTCGGCGATCCCGCGAATGTCTGATCCGAGGACCGGCACACCCATCGCGAGTGACTCGAGAACGGCGCGTGACAGCCCCTCGCGCCTCGAGGGCAAAGCTGTTGCTGAAGACACCGCGATCAATGGCCGAACGTCGTCGACCTCCCCAAGGAAATGGACCCGGCGGTCGACGGAGAGGCGCTCGCACTGCCGACGGATCGTTTCTGTGACCGCTGGGTCACCGGCGCCTGCGAACAGGAGGTGCGTATCGCGGCGATCGAGTCGAGCAAATGCCTCGACGATGGTCTCGTGGTTCTTGCCTGGATTAAACTCTGCGAGCATCGTGATTACGTGCTCATCATGTCCCACTCCAAGCTGGCGCCGGATCTCGCATCCAGATCGGGCCACAGCCCCGCTCGGCCGGTAGAAGTCGAGATCGATTCCTATACCGGGCATCTGTACGACCCGCTCGGCGGGGACCAGGTTGTACTCGACCGCTGTTGTTGCGTCGGTGTGGTTGAGGACAATGAGGCGGTCGGTATAACGACCACCGATTCGTTCCGCTAGCCGGTAAGGACGGTCGGTCCAGCGGCGTCGCCCAGGCATGAAGTGAAAGCCGTGCGCCGTATAAACAACCACTGGTCGTCTTTTGGCGGGTAGCGACGCGATGGCCAGTCTCAGAGCGAACGCAGCGATGGGAGTGTGGACATGAATGAGGTCGTAGTCGCCGCGACCTACGAGACCCCGCAGCGATGAGACATTGCGCGGGTTGAGGATCGATCGAGCTGAGCGGGAGAACCGCAACTCGTGCCAATGGTCGACAGCGTCTTGAACGCGTCCGAGATCGCGGTCACGAGAGGAGGCCGCGTCGACGGTCCAGCCCAGCGAACGGAAGTGGTCGGCGTAGGGCGTCAGGAAGTGGCGGATCGTGCAGGCGGTCGTGGTGACGATGAGGAGGCGGGGCAGCGGGCGACTCATGTCGCGTCTCCCTTGATCGGGATCAGCTGGTTCCGTACTGCAAGGGGTATTCGGTCGACGTCAACTCGGCGAAGTGCCCGCCATACCAACACTGCTGTAAGCGTGTAGCCGACCGCGAATCCGCTCGCCAGACCGGCCGCCCCCCAGGTGGCGCCGGCGCCGACACCGATTACCAGTATCACCGGCCCGGCGATCGCGCGGGCGCGGGCAAGATCGGCTGGACGCTCCACGGTCCGCAGCCCTATGCCGAGGCCCTCAATGAGTGCTTCTGCGATCAGGCTGATGCCGAGAATCCATACAACCACCGACGTCTTCGCCCAGATCTCGTCGATGGCGAGCTCCCCGATCACATCTGGTAACAGACCGATCACCAAGGTCCAGATCGCCGCGACGGCGGCCAAGATGACCGCGACCCGCATCGAAATCCTCTTGATCGCATCGACCGAACCAGCGCGGCGAGCGGTGGGGACGAACAACATGGTCGACGCCTCGTGCAGCACGTTGAGAGGCCCGAAGAACACGTAGGCGCCGCGAATGACACCGAGAGTGGTGACGCCGGCGATCATCGGGGTAAGCAGATACAGCAGGAGACCGGGACCCGCTGCGAGCAGGTGCTCGATGAACAGAGGCGTCCCAAGTCCGGAGATTTCGGTCAGCCAGCCGTCGAGCCGAATCATCTTTGGAGGAATTCGAAGCTGACACAATCCAAAGAGTCCAGCGGCGGCTCCTGCTAAACACCAGGCCGCGACGAACTGCGTTGCGGAGGGATTATCGATCTTGACCACGACGAGCGCTACTGCGGCCAGTTGCAGACACGCCCAGACACCATCGTTCAGGGCGGCTCGAGCGGGTCGTTCCATAGCGAAGAAGGCTGACCGCATTGCGTCTTGCCCGAGAAGGAACGGCAGAGTCGCTCCGAGCCACACCAACGGCCCTAGGTAGATGCCGCCGACTACGAAGCCTGCGTGGCGGACAAGACACAGGGACCTAGAACCTGCAGCCAGGGCAAGCGGAAAGCCACGGCGTACTGTGACACGCTACC
>JADFOM010000017.1 GCA_022562835.1 Acidobacteriota bacterium
GCCAAACACGCCTCGGAGCACTTGTTCGTTCGTCCGGGCAGCGACGCCTTCCTGCTGGCGGCCGTCGTGGCCACGCTGTTTGCCGACGATCTTGTGTCGCTCGGAAACGCAGCCGAGATCGTTGACGACCTCGACGTCTTGCGGGCAGCGGTCGCGCCCTACACAGCGAGTCGCGCAGCAGCCGCCACCGGCATCGACGCGGAGCGGATCACACGGCTAGCACACGATCTCGCCGCGGCAAAGAGTGGTGTGGTATTCACCCGACTGGGCGTGCACGGCGGTCCCTTCGGAACGCTGTGTTCTTATCTCGGCGATGCTGCCACGATCCTCACCGGCAACCTCGACCGGCCCGGCGGGCTCATGTGGCCTCTCGCCGCCCATGCGAGTCCACCGGCACCGAGCGGCACCAAAGGTCGCGACTGGAAGGTCGGACGTTATGTCGGCCGGGTGAGCGGGCGACCCGAGGTCAACGGCGAGTTGCCTGTGGCGACCCTGCCCGACGAGATACTCACGCCCGGCGACGGCCAGATCAAGGTGATGATCACCCTCGGAGGCAACCCCTGTAGGTCCTGTCCCGACAGCGCGGCATTCGACAAGGCGTTCGAACAACTCGACTTCATGCTGAGCGTCGACCCCTATCTCAACGAGACAACCCGACATGCAAACGTCGTTTTGCCCGCCGGTTCGGCCCTCGAAAAGAGCCACTACGACGTTGCCTTCTACTCGCTGGCGGTTCGCAATATCGCCAATTGGTCCGCACCCGTCTTCGAAGGTGACGGACCGACCGACGGCGAGGTTCTCGCGCGACTCGGCTTGTTCGCTATGGGTCTCGGCATCGATGCCGACGTGTCCGACGCGTTCGAGATGGGCCTGCGGGGCGTCCTCGAAAGCGCGGTACGCAACGCGCAAGGACCTGTACACGGACGCGACGTCGATGAACTCATGTCCATGCTCGAACCCGGCGAACCCGAGGACCGGATCGTCGACGCAATGTTGCGCTGTGGCAGTTATGGAGACGGATTTGGTGCGAAGCCCGACGGGTTGTCACTTGCGAAGCTCAAGGCCAACCCCCACGGTGTCGATCTTGGTCCCCTCGAGCCGCGCCTCGCCAACGTCGTACGCACCTCGTCGGGTCGTATCAACTTGGCCCCGACACCGCTGATCGCAGAGTTTGCCCGTCTCGATGCAACAGAGACCGACGACTCGGGTCAGCTGCAACTCATCGGTCGCCGACACGTCCGATCGAACAATTCGTGGATGCACAATGTCAACGTGCTGGTGAAGGGTCGTAACCGCTGCACGCTGATGATCAACCCGATCGACGCGGCGGCCCACGGCGTTGTCGACGGCGACGATGTAGCGGTTACGAGTGCGGCCGGCAGTGTGGTCGCTCCGGTCGAGGTCACCGACGACGTCATGGCCGGTGTCGTTTCTTTACCGCACGGTTGGGGTCACGATGCGCCGGGCACCAGGCTCTCGGTGGCTGCGACCAAGGCCGGAGTCAACCTCAATGTGTTAACCGACCCGACGCGGCTCGACGAACCGTCCGGGAACGCAGTGCTCAACGCGATCCCCGTCGACCTATCGGCCTGCTAGCGATTCTGTGGTCGTTTGACCACCTGTGGGGTAGTCAAACGACCAAAATTTTCGGCATGGAGGATTAGCTCGGCGAGTGCTCGGCTAGGAAGGATCGGATCGTTGCGATCGTCTCGTCGATCACCGCGTCGTCCTTCCAACGTTGGACCAAGGTCGCTTGCGGGGCGAGTTCCGCGATTTCGAGCGACGTAGACCGGGGGTGGTAGAGGTCATCGCCCATCATGACCAGCAACGGGGTCTGCATCGAAGCGATCTCGTCTGGTGTCGCCGCGAGAAGGAATTCGCCGCCCCACATGTTGGTACGAAACGACGCCCAGTCGGCCTCGTCCGCCTCAGGGTGTTCATCGGAAATGGCCTCGCTCCACTGATCGAACATGTCTTCGAGGGCGGAACGGTTGTCCTCGATGCCGACCGGTTGCAACATCACCGCCGAACGAAACCGCTCGGGCGCCGTCTTGAGAAGGGAGGCGATGTAGGGGCCGCCGATGCACATCCCGAACAGGTGACACGACTCGATCTCGAGATGATCGAGCAAAGACAGCTGATCGGACGTGTACGTCGCCCAGCTATCGGTGCTGCTGATCGGGGCTCGCGAGAGTCCGGCGTTGCGCTGATCCATCCCGATTACCCGGTATTGGTCGCTGAGGATTTTCTGGGGGCTCCACGCCAGCGGATCCCAGGCTGTGTTGATAGAACGCATCCCGCCGGGTGCGATCGCCAAGACTGGAAATCCGTCTCCTTCGACATCGTAATTGAGCACGACATCGCCGTTGGTGTAGATGGTCATGGCTCTATGCTCCTGCCGCGATAGCGGCCATTTCGTCGAGCTGCTCGGGCGTCTGTTCGCCCGACGTGCGCTTCACCACGGTGCCCTCGGTGTCGATGATCACCCAATAGGGAAAGCCCGAAAGGCCGAAGCCCTCGGCCAGGCTAGACACCTCGTCGTCCAGAAGGGTCAATTCCTCGAAACCCTCTCGGGCGAACCATTCCGACGGCGGGTAGTTGGGAGCACCGCTGTCGACGCTGGTCGAAACCGCTACTACCTCGACACCGTCTGCTAGTCGACCAGCGTCTATCCAGTCGACAACGGTCGGTACTTCACGCTGGCAGTGCGGGCACCAATGTGCGAAGAAGCCGATCATTCGACCGGTGCCGTCGGCCGGATCGACCGTCACCGCTTCACCGGAAAACGTCGTCGCCTCAATGCCAGGCGACGGACTACCGACGGCGGCATCGACGCTGTCGTCGCTGTCGAAGGTTGGCAGCGGGTCGCCGATAACCGCGACTGGTCCCACCTCGGCGCTCGACGCGGATATCTCGTTACCGGCATCGACCTGATCGGATGCGTTGTCCGGCTGTTCGTCGTCAGCGCCACCGGCCACGACCAACGCCACGACGATGGCGATTGCGATGACCCCCAGGGCGACCACGGGGAATAACCACGGCGGGGCCACGCGGTCTGGCTTGGAAGGTTGGTTCACGAAACACCTCGTGAGTCATGCCATAGGGCGGTGCTGAGGGCGGCGATGAGGAGAAATCCGCACAACGCCATGAACGGAATCGACACGAAGCCGAACTCATCCACCCACTGAAAGGTACAGGGAGCAGCTACATCACAGGAGGAGCCCTGGTCGGGCCAGCGCTGAAGCTGGAAATGGTATGTCGATAATCCGGCGCCGATGAGCGAGAGGGGAAGTGTGTAGAGCCAAACTTTCTTGTCCCTCATGATCATCGCCACGCCGAACAACAGCACCATTGGATACATCGCGATGCGTTGATACCAGCAGAACTCGCACGGCGTGTAGCCGATGTTTTCGGAGTAGTTGAGGCTTCCGGTAGCGGCGACAAGCGCCACCGCGAACCCCAGCGGAAGGGCCCAACGGACGAACTCGCGGCGCAAGCCATCCAGCGGCGCAACGAACATTGTCACCACGATCATCACCGCGAGACCGAGCGCGAGCAGCGCCAGCGTTGCAAAAACGGGGTCAGCATATTCCGCGTCCATCTTTGAGATCATAAAGCTGGCAACGCGGGTGTTCGTCGCTGCGCCGGGCGCGCGAGACTGACCGCCTATGGCAGCCGACTACCAAACCATCACCTTCGAGGTCCGTGACCACGTTGCGTACGTGACACTCAATCGGCCCGAGGTCTACAACGCCTTCGACGCCGCGATGCAAGAAGAGGTTCGCGACGTCTGGCGAAACCTTCGGGTCGACGATGAAGCGCGCGTCGTGGTGCTCAGCGCCGCGGGAGATAAGGCGTTCTGTGTCGGTATCGACCGCAACGAACCGTTCGTGGCGCTCGATGGTGGCACCAAGTTCGGCACCTCGAACGACTTCATGTACGACGACCCCGGCGACAACCTAGGACCGAAGTCCTGCGACCTCTGGAAGCCAGTGATTGCTGCGGTCAACGGCATCGCCTGTGGCGGCGCCTTCTACTTTCTCGCTGAGGCCGACATCATCATCGCGGCCGACAACGCAACGTTTTTCGACCCACACGTCACCTATGGCATGGCGGCGGTCTATGAGCCGATGAAGATGTTGGCCCACATGCCACTCGGCGAAGTACTGCGCATGTCGTTGCTCGGTGCTCACGAACAACTGTCCGCGCAGACCGCGCACCGCATCGGCTTGGTGACCGATGTTGTCGCGCCTGGCGAGCTGCAGACCGAGGCTGCGCGACTGGCAGCGGCAATCGCGTCGGCCAACCCGTCGGCGATCCAGGCGACGCTGCGCGCAATTTGGGCCGCCAATGACCTCTCGCGAGAACAAGCGAACTCGATCGCGCCGGCAATCCTTGCCGCGGGAATGGACCTCGAAGCGCTATCGGCTGGTGGCGAAGAGTTCGCGTCAGGCGCGCGGATTGAACCGCGCATTCGCTGAGAATCAAACCGACCAAAACGAAAGCGATATCGATGGCACATACCGAACGGATTCTGATGGGGCCCGGTCCCGGCAACCCCTACCCAGAGGTAATCGAGGCTTTTACGCGGCCAGTGATCGGTCATCTCGACCCCGAGTTCATCGAGTTGCTCGACGACCTCAACGATCGACTCCGTCAGGTTTATCGGACCAATAACGCCTTGACCTTCCCTATCTCGGCCACCGGGTCCGCTGGCATGGAAGCCTCGTTCGTGAATTTTGTAGGTCCTGGAGATGTCGTTGTGATCGGCATCAACGGCGTGTTCGGCACACGCATGGCCGACGTCGCGGCGCGTTGTGGCGCTGAGGTCATCGCTGTCGAGGAGCAGTGGGGTCGAGCAATCGATCCTCAACAGCTGCTGGACGCCCACCCGAACCCGGCGATCATCGCCGTGGTGCACGCCGAAACGAGCACGGGCATTCGTAACGACATCGAGCCTCTTGGCGAGGCCAAGGGCGACGCTCTGCTGTTGGTTGACTGCGTCACGTCAATCGCCGGGATCCCACTCGAGATCGACGGCTGGGGCATCGACATCGCCTACGCCGGAACTCAAAAATGTCTCGGGGTCCCACCTGGCCTATCACCGCTCACCGTGAGCGACCGCGCGCTCGAGCGGCTCAGGGAGACACCGCAGAGTTGGTACCTCGACCTAAACATGATCCGCAAGTACGTCACCGGTGAGGGAGCGCGCGCCTATCACCACACGGCGCCGATCTCGATGCTCTACGGCTTACACGCCGGGCTCGGTGTCGTGTTGGACGAAGGGCTGGAGAACAGCTGGGCACGACACGCGGCGGTGGGCGGCCTGCTCCAGGAGGAGCTGCCCGGGCTCGGTTTTGAGCTCTGGGCACAGGAAGGTCACCGTTTGCCCCAACTCACGACGGTGACAATCCCCGATGGGGTCGATGACGTCGCGGCACGCCATGAGCTGCTCGACCGCTACGGCATCGAAATCGGTGGCGGACTCGGCCCGGTCGCGGGCAAAGTGTGGCGCATCGGAGCTATGGGCAATACTGCCCGAGAGCGCAACGCAAGGTTGCTGTTGGCTGCGCTCGCCCAAATCGTCAAAAGGGGATAGCCAATGAGATTTGGCATCAAGACCGCGCCGATGAACACGACCTACGCGGAGATACGCGACGTATGGAAGGCCGCCGACGACATTGAGCTGTTCGAGTCGGCCTGGTCGTTCGACCACTTCTATCCGATTTTTTCCGACTCAGCTGGTCCTTGTCTCGAAGGCTGGACGACCCTGGCCGCGCTAGCCGAGGCGACTACCCGTATTCGTGTCGGGTTGATGGTGACAGGCATGCCCTATCGACACCCAGCTGTACTGGCGAACATGGCTGCCGCTGTTGACATCGTGTCCGAAGGGCGCCTCGAGCTCGGTCTCGGCGCGGGATGGAATGAAGAGGAAGCAAACGCATACGGCATTGACCTCGGCGAGACCGTCGGCGCGCGAATGGACGCGTTCGACGAGGGTGTCGAAGCGGTCGTGTCGATGCTGAGCAACGAGACCACCAGTCTGGACGGCGACTACGTAACGCTGCGCGGCGCCCGCAACGAACCGAAGGGACCCCAGCGTCCGCACCCTCCTATCGTCATAGGTGGAGGGGGAGAGAAGCGTACGTTGCGCACCGCAGCTCGTTGGGCGCAGCACTGGAATCTTCCGTTCGGTGACGTTGCCGAGTGGACACACAAACGCTCGGTGCTCGATGGCCATTGTGCGGACCTGGGCCGCGATCCAAGAGAGATCACCGGTTCGGTGCAGATCCGGGTTGCGGCCGGCGAGGACCTTTCAGCTGTGGCTGCTGACGCGGCCGAACTCGCCGCCGCGGGAGTCGACATGATCATCTACTACCTCGAGTTGCCTCATACGCCGGCGGTGCTCGAACCGTTGGCGGAGGCGCTTTCAGCTATCTGATTCGAAGCGGTCGCGGTAGAGGGTTCGCAGTTGTGACTTGAGAACCTTGCCCATCGCGTTGCGGGGAAGTTCATCGACGATCACATATGCCTTGGGTCGCTTGAACCCTGCCAGACAATCGTCGACTTCAGGCTGCAAGAATTCGCCGTCGATCACGACGACAGCTAACACGGCCTCGCCGAAGTCCGGGTGAGGTACACCGATCACAGCGGACTCGACCACGCCATCGCAGTCGTCGAGCACGATCTCGATCTCACGGGGGTACACGTTGTAGCCCCCGCTGATGATCATGTCGCTCGAGCGCCCCTCGAGCGTGAGACGCCCCCGGTCATCGAGGTAACCGATGTCGCCTGTACAAAAAAAGCCGTCGTCGGTGAGCGCATCAGCGGTCGCTTCCAGGTCGCCCCAGTAGCCAGGGAATCCCCATGACGGTCGTGTCTCGACGTGGCCGGTCTCGCCGAGTGGCAGTTCGACACCTTCGTCGTCGGCGACACGCAACTCGACGCCGTCGAGCGCGAAACCGACGGAGCCAACGTCTCCGTCGAGCGAGTTCGAGGTGAGGATGCACACCTCGGACAGTCCGTAGCGCTCAACTATGTGGCGACCTGTTCTCGCCGTGAACGCCTGGTGGGTCCCTTCGCTCATCGGGGCCGATCCGGAGATGAACAGGCGCATGTTCGCACACGAACCTTCACCCAAGCTCTCTTCAGCGAGCATCCGTGTGTAGTGGGTGGGCACCCCCATAAACACCGTCGCGTCTTCCATCGCGGCGATTACTTCGTTCGCGTCGAAGCGCGGCAGGAACACCATCGCGCAGCCCGACAACAGTGCGCAGTTCAGTGCAACGAAGAGACCATGCACGTGAAAGATCGGCAACGCGTGCACCAACACATCGTCTGAGCTGAAATCCCACGCGCGCTGCAACTCGCGAGCGTTGCCGATCAGTGCGCGATGGGTCAGCATGGCGCCCTTGGGGCGGCCGGTTGTTCCCGACGTGTACAACAGCGCGGCGAGGTCGTCATCGTCGCGCTCGACGACCCGTTCCATAGGCACAGCAGCGGCCGCTGCTTCGATCAGTGTTCCGGTGCCTCCGGCGTGAAGGGTGAGGGTCGGTGTACTAGCAGCCGATGAACCGACGAACATCGACGGCTCGGCGTCGTTTCGAAAATAGCGGACCTCGGCCTCGGTGTATTGCGTGTTTACCGGAAGGTACACCATGCCGGTCTGTAGGCATGCGAGGTAAAGGGCCACCGCTGCGGCTGACTTGTCGACCTGGACCATCACACGATCGCCCGGAGAGAGTCGGTAGTCGACGAGCACCGTGGCGATTCGTGCTGCGAGATCGACTATTTCTTGGTAGGTGTGCTCGGAACCATCGGGGTGCACGAGCATGGGCGCCTGGCGGCGTGGGGCGAAGCCCTCGGCCAAGACGTCGTACAAATTGGTCACGGCATCGACGGTAGCCCGTGGGCTTAAGATCTTGGCCATGGCAAACCAGGAGCGAATTCTTGAACGTGTAAGAGCCATCTGTCTCGCATTGCCCGAGACCACCGAACGCCTCAGTCACGGCTCCCCAACGTTCTTCGTGCGTGAGAAGAAGACCTTTGTGACAGTGCACGACCACCATCACGAAGACGGTGGTTTGGCCCTGTGGTGTCACGCACCGCCCGGCGCGCAGGCCGAGATGCTCGACGCCGACCCCGAACGCTTCTTCGCTCCTCCCTACGTGGGCGGACGAGGATGGATCGGGGTGCGGCTAGACGTCGAACCGGATTGGGATGAGATTGCCGCGATCTGTGTCGAGGCCTACCGCCAGGTCGCCCCAAAGAAGCTCCTGGCCGAACTCGACGGTTGAGCTGTGGTGTCTGACACCGCAGCGAGCATTCTGCGCATGAGCGATGCCGAAGGCGTCGCGAACTCGCAGCGAGTGTCAGGTACTGCGGACGAGGCCAGCGCGCTCGCCGCGTGATCGCAGCTTGAGAGCGACCTTGCGTGATGCTTCGTCGATCATCTCATCGCCGAACATCACCGCGCCCTTGTGGTCGCCGGTGGTGGTCGCCTCCTCGTAGGCATCGAGAATTGCGCAAGCTCTGTCGAACTGTTCTTGGCTCGTGCCGAACAGTTCATTACAGATCGCGATCTGGTCGGGGTGTAACGCCCACTTCCCGTCGTACCCGAGCTCCATCGCCCGTCGGCTGTATTCGCGGAATCCGTCGGTGTCTTTGATCTTGACGTAGGGCCCGTCGATGACCTGAAGGTCGTTGGCGCGTCCGGCCATGAGGATCCTGACGAACACGTAGTGGAAGTAGTCTCCGGGGTAACCGGGAATATCGGTGCCGCCGCCAAGCGACGGCATCTGCATCGATGCTGACATATCCACCGGGCCGAGGATCACGGTCTCAAGTCGCGATGATGCCGCGCAGATCTCGTCCACGTTGATGATCCCCTGGGCTGTCTCGATCTGTGCCTCGATGCCGATGTGTCCGGAGGGGAGACCGGCCTTGATCTCGACTTGGGTTAACAGCAGATCCGCGGCAACCACTTCAGCTGCCGTTTGCACCTTGGGCAGCATGATCTCCTCGAGACGTTCGCCGGCATTGCCGACGACCTCGATGATGTCATAGGCGGTCCATGGCGTGTCCCAGGCGTTGATGCGGACACAGATGATCTTGTCGCCCCAGTCCTGGTCGCGGATCGCGGACACAACCTTGGGTCGTGCCGCCTCCTTCTCGAGCGGCGAAACCGAGTCCTCCATGTCCAAGAAGACCATGTCGGCGTCGAGGGATGGACCCTTGCCCAACATCTTCTCGCTCGAACCGGGGATCGAGAGACATGATCGGCGTGGTAGTTCCTTCGTGCGCTGGCTCATCAGCTTTCCTCCCAGATCTCGTCACCATACGGACGTTGACGCTCAGGACCCATGCCCTTGCGCCACACCATCACCTTGCGGGTGAACTCACAGACGATTTCGCCGCGCTGATTGATGCCCTTGGTCTCGACTGTGACCACGCCACGCTCGGGCTTGGAGGCCGATTCACGTTTGTCGATCACGCGGGTCTCCGAATACACGGTGTCGCCGTGAAAGGTCGGCATTGGATGTTTGAGCGACTCGACCTCGAGGTTCGCGATTGCGGAACCGCTGACGTCAGGCACCGACATGCCCAAAACGATCGAGTACACAAGGTTGCCGACGACGACGTTTTTGCCGTGGACGGTCTCGTTCTCGGCGAACCATCTGTTCGTATGAAGCGGATGATGATTCATCGTGATCATCGAAAAGAGGTGGTTGTCGTACTCGGTGATCGTCTTTCCGGGCCAGTGTTTGTAGATGTCTCCTACCTCGAACTCCTCGAGATAACGACCAAACGGTCGGTCATGGACGGTCATTGAAGTGCCTCCTGGGTGACCGGGAAGGTCCGGTCGGGCCCTAATCTTGATCGTAGACACGTCGAGAGGCCCACATGAGATCCAACTTGCGCAGCACCTCGAGTGAATTCGATGGCTGAGCCCTTCGGAGTTCCACGCACGTCCGACCGCGCATGGATGATGAGGACCTATTCAGGGCACTCAACTGCGGCGGCATCGAATGCGCTCTATAAGACCAACCTGGCCAAGGGTCAGACCGGCCTGTCGATAGCGTTCGATCTTCCAACCCAGACCGGCCACGATCCCGACCATGCATTGGCGACGGGCGAGGTCGGCAAGGTTGGTGTGCCGGTTGTTCACAGCGGACATATGGCCGCGCTGCTCGACGGGATTCCTCTAGATGAGATGAACACGTCGATGACGATCAACGCGACCGCACCGTGGCTGTTGGCACTGTATATAGCGCAGGCTCGAGCGACCGGTGTTACAGAATCGCAGCTTCGTGGCACCACCCAGAACGATCTGCTGAAGGAATTTCTGTCGCGGGGCACCTACATATTCGGACCTGACGACAGCAGGACACTTACGGTCGACATGATCGCGTTCTGTGCGACGCATCTGCCGTCTTGGAATCCGATGAACGTGTGCAGCTATCACCTTCAAGAGGCCGGTGCAACGCCGGTCCAGGAGGTTGCGTTTGCGCTCGCCAACGCAGTCGACATCCTCGATGCCGTCCGCGACTCGGGCCAGGTCGAGTCCGATCGATTCGATGCGGTCGTGGCGTCGATCTCGTTCTTCGTAAATGCTTCGGTCCGCTTTGTTGAGGAGACCTGCAAGATGCGTGCTTTCACGCAAATGTGGGATCGCATCTGTGAAGAGCGCTACGGGGTGACCGACCCCAATGCGAGACGGTTTCGATACGGCGTGCAGGTCAATTCACTTGGTCTGACCAAACAGCAGCCCGAGAACAACCTGCAACGCATCGTGTTGGAGACCCTTGGCGTGACCCTTTCCAAGAGTGCGCGGGCGCGTTCGATTCAGTTGCCTGCATGGAACGAGGCTTTGGGACTGCCCAGGCCATGGGATCAGCAATGGTCGCTGCGCATCCAGCAGGTGCTCGCCGAGGAGTCCGATCTGTTGGAGTTCGACGACATCTTCGAGGGCTCTCATGTGATCGAAGCGCGTACCGCCGACTTGGTCGACGCGGCGACCGCCGAACTCGACGACATCGTGGAGCGTGGAGGCGCATTCGCTGCGGTAGGTGAACTCAAGGGTCGCCTAGTGGCGTCGCACACCGAACGGATGCGACGCATCGAGTCGGGAGCGCAGACCGTTGTCGGCGTGAACGCCTACACCGACACCGAGCCGTCGCCCCTTTCCGAGGAGGGGGGCATTGTCGAGGTCGACCCAGCTGTGCAGGCCGAACTGATCGAAGATGTCATGGCATGGCGCGCCGGACGCGACCGAGCGCGGGTCGACGCCGCTCTCGAACGGCTGCGTAGCGATGTCGAAGAGGGTCACAACGTCATGCCAGCGACGATCGCGCTGGCCGAGGCCGGTGGCACGACGGGCGAATGGGCCGATGCGCTGCGCGATATCTACGGGACCTACACCGCGCCTACCGGTGTCGTCGCCGCTGGAGCCTCTTCGAGTGAATTGCGCGTGGTGGCACGACGTTCGGCCTCGCTCAGCGGCGGTCCACCACGGGTGCTGGTCGCCAAGCCCGGACTCGACGGTCACTCCAACGGCGCCGAACAGATCGCTGTGGCCGCACGCGACGCTGGCATGGAGGTGATCTATCACGGCATTCGTCGCACGCCTGACGAGATCGCCGCGGCGGCCGAGACCGAGGACCCAGACGTCATCGGTCTCTCGATCCTGTCGGGCAGCCACATGACCGTCATCCCAGCGGTGCTCGATGCGCTCGCTCTTCGAGACGTCGATGTACCCGTCGTGGTTGGTGGCATCATTCCCGATGCCGACCGGGCTGCACTGACGAGCCTGGGAATTGCACGGGTCTACACGCCAACGGACTTCGAGTTGAGCAAGCTGATGGCCGACCTTGTCGATCTGACCGAGTCCTCCCGCGCCGCAATGCTGAGCTAGCGTCGCCAGATGATCATCATCGCTGGTTCACTCACCCTCAACCCCGCCAAGCGGGCCGATGCACTCGCTGTGGCGGCCCCGCTCATGACCGCCACTCACCAAGAAGATGGCTGCATTGAATATGTGATGTATGCCGACCCCAACGACGACACCAAGATCGGCATCTTTGAGCGATGGGAGTCCGAAGATGCGCTCAAGGCACATTTCGCTTCGCCGCACATGGCCGAGTTCCAAGGCAAGGTCGGCGACTTCGAGGTGTCGGCCATGGACGTCACACGATATGACGCAACCGCCCGCGACTCGCTGATCTAGTCGCGCTAGCCGTTCAGACCGAGAGGATGCCGTCGACCAGCAGGTCGATGACCATGGTGATCGCGATCACGATCGTGATCGCTGACAGCCACCGAGCGGTTCGTTCGGGCAGACGTTGATGTAGCGCCACGGTTGCGCACAGACCGATCAGCGCACCGATCACAACCGGTCCAACGCCCAACGCGGAGCCGACCGCGAGGGCCAACACCGTCAACTCGGGTCTCAGCAGTGCTGGGAAGGTCACTGGCCAGAGCACGCAGAGCGTCGGGTTGCGCGGAAGCGGCTCAGGCTTGGGCTGGCTGAAGATCTCGATCAGCGCGCGGATGCCGACGACGAAAGCAGCCGCGATCTGCGCATTCGGATCGGATATATCGAGTCCGTCCAGCAACGACGGGGCGACCGCTGCAGTTGCCAGGTAGCCAGCCAGCGCTATCAGGCCCCCCAACATCAGCGGACCGGGCCCCTCGACATTGGACAGCTCTCGCACCCGCCGAGCAGGGTTGAGTGCTGCGGCCATCGCGATGATCGCTACTGCGGTGTTCATTCGTCCTCCTCGGACTGAGAATCGATGACGGGCAGTGAGCGCAGCAACGCCGACATTGCGTGCTGCTGGTCGTCCATCTGGGTGATCCCGAACTGAAACCATGCACCCTGCACCCGCTGCGGATTTGTGTATTGCGACGCGGTCTGCGCGGAAGCCTGGCGATCCACGAGCAGCGACGACACGCACAACGCCCGTTCGGCGATCGCCTCTGAGTGTGGTGCCAGTCGTTCGTCGGTCTGGGCTATGTGGAACAGCGAGGTGAGGCCCTCCCCGAGCGTGCCCAGCCCGGCTGCGAGGGTCTGTCGGCCACGAATCACATAGGACCAGGCGCTGTTGGAGCGTTGGGATTCGTAACGCACCTGCGAGCCGAACAGCTTCGCTAACCGCTCCGCATAGCCGAGCTCGTCCTCGCTCAGGCCGTCGCCGCTCGACCAAGCGTCGATCTCGCTGAGGGTGTACGCCGCCCAGTGATCGGCAACCGGCGGGAAGAGCTCCTCGGTTGCGTCTCGCTCGGTCGCCAGATAGTGCGCGACCGCTCGAGTCGGGTCGGCGTAGCCGTCGTCGGGAAAGTTCTCTGCCATTCGCGCCAGGGCCCATGAAGACTCGCCGGTGAAGTAGTAGGAGTACTCGCCGGGAACAGGTGCGCCGGTCTGCGGATCGTATGCGGCGAGAACCGCACCGGACGGCTCGATCTGGCCGACGAGGAAGGTCGCCAGAGCCGCCATCTCGTCGTCGTAGATGTCTTCGGCGGTGAACTCGCGACGCTCCACGAGCCCAGCCAATAACAAACCCGACGCACCCGCCTCGACCCGTTCACCGGTCGCGAATGCCAGGCCGTCGCCGACGTCGACCAGATTGTCGAGCGCCCAGGCAGTTCCGCGATCTGCTGTCTCCAGAGCCCCGGGCGTACCGATGGCCGCCGCTTGATAGAGCGACATCGTGACCCCTGAGTGACGCACGATGTTGTAGCCACCGATGTCCTCGTCGCTGTCACGGTCGTAGCGGTACAGCCAGGTCCCGTCAGCGTTTTGGTTGTTGGCGAACCAGTCGCCGGCCTCGGAAACGGCATCTGTGACTTCGGCTGTGGAGACCGGACCACAGCGCTCGGGCTGCGTAACGATTGCACGAAGCCCTCCGAAAACGAGCAGCCAACTCAGAGCTGTAACGCCGAGGCGTCTGGTCAACGATCCCACGAGCGCTGAATATATCGAGTCGGGCGGCGGTCGAATCCGACCCCTGGCTGAACGTAGGCTGAGCTTGATGTCGCGACCGTTCGCCATACTGTTTTCCGGAGTACTCCTCACCCTTGTGGCCGCGCCGATGATCGGGAGGGCAACCGCCGATAGTTATCCGCTGTCGTCCTACCCGATGTTCGCTTCGGATCGCGGCACCGTGTCGACGTTCTATGGGGCCGCCGGCATCACCGCCGACGGAGAACGAGTGACATTGAGTGCGCGGAGCGTGGGCGGCACCGGCGAGATCGTGCACGCTGCTGAGTCCGTCCGCTTCGCCATCAAACGAGGCAGCGTCGACAGCCTTTGCGCCGAGATCGCCAAGAGGCTTGAGGGCGACGAATTCGTAGCGATCGAGGTGATCGGCGAGCGCATCGATGCGTTGGCATGGTTCGACGGCGACGAGGTCCCAATCGAGTCGACGGTCTACGGCGAATGCAACGTCTCGTGACCGACTGGTTCTTCGCCCCCGAGTCGGCTCGCCGTCTAGCGACATTGCGTATCTTGGTCGGTGCCTACGCCACGATCTACTCGATCGTGAGACTGCCCTATCTGCTCGATTCTTCGCGTCTAGGTGACGATCGCTTCTTCGGCACCGGCATTCTTACCGTGTTCGAGACGCCGCCGCCAGCCTGGCTGGTCCTGCCTATCGGGGTGACAGCGATCGTCGCCGGAGCGATGATGACACTCGGTTGGCGCTACCGGCTCAGTGCCCCGTTAGCGGCGTTGGCGTTGCTGTGTACAACCACCTATGGGAACTCCTGGGGTCAGGTCTTTCACACCGAGAATCTGATGATGTTGCACATCGTCGTGTTGTCGGTTGTACCTGCCGCGGACGATCTTGTTGTCGGTAAGGCCGCTGGCAGGACCAGCCATGACACTGACCGCGATGACCGCAGCGCCGAACGTTATGGATGGCCGATCAAGTTGATGGTCGCGTTGATGGTGCTCACCTATGTTGCCGCTGGAATTGCCAAGCTGCGCATCGGCGGGTGGGCATGGGTCGACGGGGACGTACTGCGTCATCAGGTGGCGTTCGACAACCTGCGGAAGGTCCGACTCGACGAGATTTATTCGCCGCTGGGAACGTGGCTGACACAGATCACTTGGGTCTGGCTGCCCGTTGGGATCGCCACTCTGCTAGTCGAGCTCGGCGCGCCCGTAGCGTTCATACAGCGGCGGATCCGTTACCTGTGGGTTGCCGCTGCGTGGCTGTTCCATGTCGGTATCGCAGCAACGATGGTAATCGCGTTCCCATATCACCTCAGCGCCATCGCCTATGCGGCGGTTCTACCCACCGATCAAATCTTGGCGCGGGCACAGACATGGCTCCGCCAGCGCCGCGGTGCCGGGTCGAGCGCAGACCTCGCCAGCAACTAGGTTCCCCGCTATGACAGACCTCTATCCCGGTGCCGTCGCGCAACGTACACCCGATCGACCAGCGATCATTATGGCCGAGAGCGGCGCCACGTTGACGTACGCAGAACTCGACGAGGCGGCCAATCGCTACTCGAAGGTTTTCGCTGCGGCAGGCCTCTTGCCCGGCGCAGGCCTTGCATTTTGTGTGGAGAATCGGCTCGAGTTCCTCGCTTTGGTGTGGGGTGCGCACTACGCGGGCTTGCGTTACACGGCGATCAGCACACGCCTCGGTGCCGAGGAGATCAGCTACATCGTCAACGACTGTGGTGCGCGTGCTTTTGTGACCACCCCCCACAAGTCCGACGCGGTCGACGAGATCAATGCGACGACCCCCGACGTCGAGCTGCGGGTGAGCATCGGGGGCGACGTCGCCGGCCATGATTCGCTTGAAGAACTCGCCGCGTCGGTCGATCCCACCCCTTTGCCTAATCGGGTGGAAGGAGCCGACATGTTGTACTCGTCGGGTACGACGGGTCGCCCAAAGGGTGTGAAACTGCCGTTCGTCGAGACGCCGCTGGGCGCGGGTGAGGGCGTCGATGGGCTGATGTCGATGCTGTTCGGAGTTACCACCGACAGTGTCTATTTGTCGCCCGCCCCGAACTATCACTCAGCACCGATGCGGTTCACGCGGGCGATGCAGCGGATCGGCGGCACGATCGTGATGATGGAACGCTTCGATCCCGAGCTCTTCTTGTCCTGCGTCGAGAGGTTCAACGTCACGTTTACCCAGCTCGTGCCCACGATGTTTGTGCGCATGCTCAAACTCGACCAGGCCGTGCGGGACCGCTACGACATGTCGTCGTTGACCGCCGCAGTGCATGCCGCGGCACCGTGCCCGATCGATGTCAAACATCACATGATCGAGTGGTGGGGTCCGATCATTCATGAGTACTACGCGGGGACAGAGGGCAACGGTTTTGTGTACTGCAATTCGGAGGGCTGGTTGGCTCACCCAGGCACCGTCGGCACGGCACTGTTGGGCACGGTTCACATCGTTGGTGACGATGGGGAGGAGCTGCCGGTCGGCGAAACCGGCACCGTCTACTTCGAAGGTGATGTGAGCTTCGAGTACCACAATGATCCCGAAAAGACGAAGGAGTCTTATCTGGACAACGGTTGGAGCACCCTTGGTGACATCGGCCGTCTCGATGATGATGGGTACTTGTATCTCACGGATCGCAAGGCGTTCATGATCATTTCCGGTGGGGTCAATATCTATCCTCAGGAGGCGGAGAACGCTTTGACCATGCATCCCAAGGTGTATGACGTGGCCGTGTTCGGTGTTCCCAACGAGGACTTCGGCGAAGAGGTGAAGGCCGTGGTCCAGCCGGTCGATCCAGCCGATGCCACGCCGGAATTCGCCGCCGAGCTGATAAACTTCTGCCGCGAGAGGCTTTCTTCGATCAAGTGTCCGCGATCGGTGGATTTCGACCCATCCCTCCCTCGCGAGGAGAATGGCAAGCTCTACAAGCGCATCATTCGTGATCGTTACAGGCTTGAATCCTGAACTGCGAAGCCCATGGCCAACGTAATTCGTCGGTAGCGCGCGCGATGCTCGGGAGATGCGCGCTCATCCACGATCTGGACAAAGAGATCGCGGCGTGACGTCCTACGACACCGCGTTGTCCTGCCAGTGTAGTCTAAGAATCATCGGGGGCACAGGTCTGTTGAGGAGAAACACGTCTCGGCGACCGTTTGAAAGCCATTACTACCAAGTGGGGCCTCGACGCCTTGGGCAATTCGTCGGTCGGTTTTGACATGACGCGGAGTGGTTGACGGCAAGACCAAGTTGATCTCGTGAAGTGCTGTGCTCAGTTTCAATCCCTCATTTTCACGCTGGCTAGCACCATTCCCCGATCACACGGACTCGGCCACCTGCCAGATTGGCTCTAGCCCCTGAAGATATGCCTTCAATGCAGCGCCCGTGAAATTCCGAGCCATCGAAATTTGGACAACGAGCAGTACGCAGGCAGCCACGCGCCTGTAGTAGTCTAGGTTAACGATCCGTCTGCCGGAGATTCGCTCGTATAGTGCGACCCATTCGACATCGGATGGTATGCGGGCCACAACCTCCGGACTCGACAGCGACCGATAATAGAAGTTGGCCAGACACTGCATGGCGATATCGTAGGCAGGGGTCAGAATACCGGCAAGCTCCCAATCGATCACAGCCGTGACCTGTGTGCCGGAAATCATGTAATTCCCAAGCGCCGGGTCACCGTGAATGAGCGCCAACTCGTCTGCGTGCTCGTGCGGTTCGTCGACGAGTAAACGCCTGCGGACGACCTCCAGGCGCTGCCGCTGCTCCCGGCGGCCAACGGGACCCTGGTGCGGGTCGG
>JADFOM010000287.1 GCA_022562835.1 Acidobacteriota bacterium
CGTCGAGGCAGCGGGTCTCGACATCTTCCATCGTAGGTTCGATGACCTCGTCGAGACCGGCGGTGCAGACATTTTCGACTGGTCGGTGAGCGACACGACCGCATCGCGTTATGGCGTCGAAAACATCGTGCGTCCAGAGTTCGACGCTGGTGACGCTTTGTTGTTCGATCAAATGACTCTGCACCGCACCGGCATCGATCCCACAATGTCCAAGACTCGTTACGCGATCGAGACCTGGTTCTTCTCCCCGTCCACATATCCCGGCGACCAAATACCAATCCTGTTCTGACAACTGTCTCGTTGAACTGCGAGACGAGAAGAGACGCACGACATCCGCTTTCCGATCCTGAACCCAAGCTCTCTGATCAACCGCAAGACCCTTCGCCGCGACGCCAAAGCAGGTCTCGTGCTCGGTGTGGAGAGTGTGCCGGATGGCTTGGCGGGCGGCCTGCTCGCTGGCGTGAACCCCGTGGCAGGGCTCTACGGATATCTCTACGGCACGGTGGGGGGAGCCCTCTTCACCAGCTCGTCGTTCATGGCGGTCCAGGCGACCGGGGCAATGGCGATAATCGTTGCCGATGTCGATCTCGCCAGCCGCGATGACCCCGCCCGTTCGCTGTTCACCCTGTCGATCCTCACGGGTGTCGTGATGATCATCGCCGGAGTGTTGAGGCTGGGCCGGGTGCTGCGATTCGTTTCCAACTCCGTCATGACCGGTTTCATCACAGCGGTTGGCATCAACATCGTGCTAGGACAGCTCGACACGTTCACCGGCTACGAAGCCGAGGGTGGTAATCGAATATTTCGTGCATTCGACTTGCTATTCAATCTCGGCGAGATTCACGCCGCAACGCTGGCGGTTGGCGTCACGACGCTCGTCTTGATCGTGATCCTGCAAAGGACACCCCTGGGCGCACTGGGTCTCGTCGTTGCTGTCGCGGGCGGCTCGGTACTCGCTGCGATCATGGCGGAGTTCGACGTGGATGTTGCGCTCGTTTCCAGCATTGCTGACGTCCCTCGAGGGCTACCTTTCATCACCGCTCCGATCTTCTCCGAGATTCCGTTCCTCTTTATACCTGCCGTCTCGCTTGCCTTCGTAGGACTCGTGCAAGGTTCTGCTGTCTCGGCAGGTTTTCCGGATGAAGACGGCTCCTTCCCAGATGATTCACAGGATTTCGTCGGACAGGGCGCTGGGAACGTTGTGGCCGGCCTCTTCCAGGGAATGCCGGTCGGCGGCTCTATGTCTGGCAGCTCACTCGTTGTGGTCAGTGGGGCACGTACGCGCACGGCGCTGGTATTCGCCAGTGCAGTGATGATGATCGTCGTTCTGGCCTTCGCCGGGATCGTCGGGTACATCGCCATGCCAGCATTGTCCGCACTGCTGATCGTCGTAGGAATCGGCACGATCAAACTGGCGGACGTTCTGTCGGTGGCGCGCACGGGACGCTTGCAGCTGACCGTGATGTCGACCACGCTGATTCTGACCCTGATCATCCCCCTCCAGTACGCCGTTCTCGTCGGTGTGGCGACTTCGGTCATCCTGTTCGTAGTTCGCCAATCCAGCCGCCTCGTAACGAAGCGAATGCTGTTCCAGGACGACGGTCGACGCAGGGAGGTCGACCCACCCAGCGAGGTTCCGCCCAACGAGGTGATCGTCCTACGACCCTACGGAAGTATGTTCTTTGCCGCGGCACCAGTGCTCGACGAACAGATGCCTACCGTCGTCGCATCGTCGGTCAACAGTGTGGTGATACTGCGTCTTCGTGGCGCGGACGACGCCGGCGCAACTCTCATCGACGTGTTGAGCCGGTACGCGACCAGCCTGAGCGACGCTGATTGCAAGCTCGTTTTGGTGACCGACAACCCGCGAATCAAACGCCAGTTTTATGTCACCGGCGCGATTGACTCGATAGGCGACGAGAACATCTACGCAGGCACTGAATGGGTTGGCGAAACGGTGCGGCGAGCGTACGACGATGCCGTGAGCTGGGTGAGCGATGGTGCCACTCCACCTCCGAAGAGTTCGACCTGACACGCGTCGCGCTGTGATCCGGTGACCTCGAGCAAGCTTTGATGAGAAACGGGGCTCAGCCGACCACTCGCTGCCGCGCTAGCGTTTGATGGGGGACATCATGCGCCGAATCAGCCGCCGGAACTTCATCACCGACCTCGGCCGGGGCACGGTTGGCGTCGTGATCCTTGGCGCGGCGGTCGTCGGCTGTAGTGACGACAACGAGGTAGCTGGGTCGACGACCACATCGGGTCTGGATCCCGGCACGAACCCGTCGCCATCACTTGCGTGGCAGCGGGTCAGCTTCAGCTCGGTTTCAGCCTACGTGTTGGCCCGCGGCAGCGAGGTTGCCATCGTCGACACAGGAACCGCTGACGTAGGTACGCGCTTCGATGATGCGTTTGCTGCACTATCGGTTGGCTGGAGCGACGTCGACCATGTTTTGTTGACCCATCTGCATTCGGACCACGTTGGCGGATTGGGCGAGGTGCTCGACGCGGCGCCTGAAGCCAAAGCGTATGCCGGTGAGGCTGATGTAGCAGGCATCGACTCGCCGCGCGCGTTGACCCCGGTGAACGATGGCGACGAGGTCTTTGGCCTCCAGATCGTCGGCACGCCGGGCCACACCGCTGGTCATGTATCGGTCTTCGACGAAGGGTCGGGGTTGTTGGTTGCGGGAGACGCTTTGGTCGGTAGTGACGGTTCGGTCGGCGGACCTAGCCCCAATTTCAGTGTCGACATCGCCGAGGCCAACAGTTCGGTCGCTGCGCTCGCAGATCTTGGTGCGAGCACCGTGGTATTTGGCCACGGCGACCCGGTCGAAAGTGATGTCGCTGCATCGATCGATTCTCTCGCCCAGTCTCTCTAACGCGTCTTCGTCGCGTTCTACGGCCGAGGCCATAACTCGGGGCCCCGAGAGGCCCGTCAAGAGTCGTTGGGTGGCTCAGCGCGTGGCACTTGTTTCGGTCGACGACGATCCGCTAGTACGCTCGCCCGAGGCAGAACTCAGATTGAGTAGTCCATGACGATTCGGAGACGCGTAATGAGCAAGTATCGGGGAATCTCTGTGGTGGCGGTAGTCGCGATCCTGTCGCTGGCGGCGTTCGGCTGTTCATCTGACGACGATGACGCGTCTGCCGACGATGACGGATCCTCAACGGCTACATCGGAAGCGCCGTCCTCGTCGGAGCAAACAACCGAACCGTCGACTGAGTCGACGCAAGACCTGCCCGCAAGTTTCCGGGGCGTGACAGAGTCGAGCATCAAGGTAGGGATTGCCGTACCTGACTTCGATGCTCTCCAGACCGCGGGCGTCGCGAACTACCAAGGTGATGCCGAGATCGCGTTCCAGCCCTTTATAGACGTAATCAACGAAGAGGGCGGGATCTTCGGCCGTCAGATCGAACCCGTGTATATAACTTTCGATTTCGTCGACCCGATCACCCAGGAGAGTGCTTGTACGCAGTTCGTCGAGGACCATCAGGTCTTCATCGTGCTCTATGGCCTCTTGGGCGAGAGCAACCTTTGCCTGACAGATCAGAACGACACGATGGTTATGACGAGATCGTTCCAGACAACGGAGCTGCGCGACCGTTCGGGCGAGACTCTGTGGCTTCAGCTAAACGCACGGGATGACGCCCGTATGCAGATTCTCGGCGATGCTGCTGCAGAGTCAGGCCGTCTTGAAAATAAGACCGTTGGTATCGTAAGCCGCGGCACCGAATCAGACGGACCTGCCCTGCAAGATTCGCTCAAGAGCCACGGGAT
>JADFOM010000288.1 GCA_022562835.1 Acidobacteriota bacterium
ATCTTGGTGCGGTCGAACTCACCCTTGCACTGCACCGGGTTTTCGATTCGCCGAACGACATCTTGCTCTGGGACACCGGCCACCAGGCCTATGTGCACAAGATTGTCACCGGCAGGGCAGCCGACTTCTCAACGTTGCGTCAAGCGGGCGGGCTTTCGGGCTACCCGGCGCGCGCCGAGAGCGAGCACGACTGGATCGAGAACTCACACGCGTCGACAGTCCTGAGCTACGCACACGGGATCGCGACCGCCATGGAAGCACAGGGTGCCGATCGCCGGGTAGTCGCGGTGATCGGCGATGGCTCGATGACCGGTGGCATGGCCTTCGAGGGACTCAACAACCTCGGGCATAGCCAACGCAATGTGACCATCGTCTTGAACGACAATGGTCGTTCGTACGCGCCAACCATCTCGCAGTTGTCCGAAAGCCTCGTCCGCATCCGAGCGAACCCGGTCTATATGAGACGTCAAGAGCGGCTCGAGACCATCGCCGAGAACGTTCCCTGGGTCGGCGAGCGACTCGAACGCGGCATCAACGCGACCAAGGCCGCCATCCGTCAGATGTGGGAGCCGCCGGCATTCTTCGAGAATCTGGGGGTCAAGTACCTGGGACCCTTCGATGGCCACGACATCGAGGGCCTCGAGGCAGCGCTTACCAACGCCACTGAGTTCACAGGGCCGTTGGTCGTGCATGTGCTGACACAAAAAGGGCGCGGCTACGCGCCCGCGGAGAATGACCCGATCAAGAACATGCACGACATGGGGGCGCTGAAGCCCGGCAGCTACACCGCCGCATTCAGTGAGGCATTGATCAAACTGGCCGACGAGCACAACGATGTCGTCGCGTTGACCGCTGCGATGCCTGACTCGACGGGTCTTCTACCGTTCCGTGAGCGTTTCCCAGATCGCTGTATCGATGTCGGGATCGCCGAACAGCATGCGGTGACGTCCGCGGCCGGAATGGCGATGGGTGGGCTCCGGCCCGTAGTCGCAATCTATTCAACCTTCCTGTCTCGGGCATTCGATCAAATGAATCTAGATGTTGGCTTACACGGCCAGCCGGTGATCTTCTGCATCGACCGCGCGGGCGTGACAGGCGATGACGGACCCTCACACCACGGACTGCTCGACATGGTCCTGCTGTCGAAGATCCCCAAGATGGTGATCTTCGCGCCCTCGTCCTACCAAGAACTTCAGACAATGCTGGCCGAGGCATACGCATACACCGACGGACCAAGCGCCATCCGCTGGACCAAGACCGCTGCGCCAAGCGTGTCCGAACACGAGGTCGGTGAAGGATTCGCCGGTCGAAAGGTCAGAAGCGGTGAGCGCGTCTGCCTGATCGGTGTCGGCAAGATGCTTTCGGTGGCGTCGGAGGCTGCCGAGTTACTCGAAGCCGACGACATCAACGCGACCGTATGGGACCCACGCGTTGTCAAACCTATCGACGAGGCGATGCTCGCCGATGCAGAAAAACACTCGCTCGTGGTCACGATCGAGGACGGACTTGCCGACGGCGGTGCGGGCGCCGCAATACGCGCCGCGCTAGGCGATAGGTCGCCTACGACCGTGGTACGCGTGCTCGGTGTGCCGACGCGCTACATCGCTCATGGCAACGCTTCGGTAATCCTTGCATCGCTCGGACTTGATGCGCCATCGGTGGCCGACACCGTGCGCGCTGCCCTGCTCTAACAGCCCCTCGCACAGGTAGACGGGAACCCGCAGGGTTCGGGTCAGCTGTAGAAGGGGTTCTCTCCAGCTGAGTGATCGGTGGCATCGACCACGTCTCGGACCTCAGGTACAGCTTCGAGGATGGCTGACTTGATCCCTTGGGACAGTGTCGCCGCGCTCATCGAACAACCCTGACAGCCGCCGCCCATCGTGACGTAGACGATGCCATCGTCGACTCCGACCAGGGCGGCGCTGCCATCATGTGAAGCCAGGGCCGGGTTGATACTTGCCTCAAGAAGCTGATTCACCTTGTCCGCGACATCGCCGGTCAGGTCGAGGTCGCCGAGGTCGCCCAGCGGATTAGGTCGATTCGGGTTTCGTATGACCAGTCCGCCTTGGCCGGCCGCGGATGGTAGATCCAACGTAGAACCCGTAAGCTTCTCGATGCTATTGGCCGGAATCATCACCGATATCTCGCCAGCGACGGTGATGTCGTCGTCGCTGGCTGCATCTGCTAACGCAGAGAAGGCGAGGTCGTAGGTGTAGTCGCCACCGCTCGAGCCGATTACCTCGATGCGCAGCCCAAGCGTTTCGGGCTCGTCTTCGTCGGCACGGATCTCGAGAACCTTCTCGACCGCGATGTCGGTGACCGTGAGGACCGTGGTCTCGGATGCCGATTCGGCTGTAGAGGTGTCTAGCGCCATAGCACCAGAGTATCGGGCGGTCGGCTCCTAACAACTACGCGGGTCTGCAATGGGGTTCAACGCGATTCGAGTTCCTCGTTCAGTTCAAGCCAACGATCTTCGAGCTGAGCGACCTCGGCGTCGATCTCGACGAGTTCCTCTCCAAAGACCGCACGCTCTGAGTGGTCCAGACTCTGGTCGGCCACCTGGACCGCGAGCTTCTCGGACTTGCCGCCAAGCGCTGTTAATCGTTTGTCGACGCCGCGGATCTCATGTCGAATCGTGCTCGTCGATCGGCCCGATGCCGACGTCGCTGAGGGTGTCGGCGCCGGACTGCCACCCGTATCTCCCGCATGGCCCTTCTTGCGCGAGCGGCGCGACCGCACCCATCCATCAAGTCCGCCGGGCACCCTAGCGGCGGTGCCGCCATCGATGAGCAGGAGATCATCCACGGTTCGTTCGAGGAACGCCCGGTCGTGCGAGACGACGACGAGCGCTCCCGGCCATGAGTCGAGGAAGTTCTCCAGCACGCGCAGTGTGTCGACGTCGAGGTCATTTGTAGGTTCATCGAGCAACAACACGTTCGGCTGCGGTCTCAACGTGAGCACTAGTTGAAGACGACGTCGCTCGCCGCCCGAAAGCAATTCGACCGGGGCCCACTGTGCGTCCTCGGCAAACCAGAACTCTTCGAGCAAGCGTGCGTCGCGCCAATCGGGTTCTGCGTCGCTTGCCACGACCTCGCGGACTCGCCTTGTCAGATCCCACTGAGGGTCGAGCTGCGTGTAGTACTCCAGCGCCACGGTCTTGCCGTGGATGACCTCACCTTCGGACGGCTCGATCCTGCCCGCCATGATGTCGAGCAGGGTTGTCTTGCCTGCCCCGTTTGGGCCTACAAACGTGGTCATCGGGCTTAGCGGTATCGAGACGTGTTCCAAAGACCTGAACGCCTTACAGGAGATAGACCTGCTATGGCTGAGTCTAAAGGTTCGCCGGGTAAATACCGTACAGAGATGACGGTAATTCACACGACGCCCAAAGACCAGCTTACATTGATGGATGGCGGCGCCTTTACAGAAAACATGACCCCTAACCGTGTAAGTGTTTATTTCTCACACACGGCTCAAGGGACGCTAAGACAGGCGTTTGAGGCAGTCGGGCTCGAATGGCCAAAAGAGAAGCAAGACTTTGAGAGCAATGAGGCTTTCGGAGAATGGATTCAGCAAAGTCTGGAACAGCATGAAGTGACTACTCGACTAAAGACCAGTCAATATGAGGGTAATTGGTCGAACAAAGTAGCGCGGTTTATAGTTTCGGATACAGTTTAGCTCAGGACGAGGGGCGCGCATTCGGTTCACGCGCATAAAACTATGGCATATAACGACAAGAGAAAACAAGCTGCATCTAATTGCCGCACAGAG
>JADFOM010000289.1 GCA_022562835.1 Acidobacteriota bacterium
GCTCCGCTCCTTGCCGGTACCGGTCTGCTCGAAGCCATAACCGCGGACGACATCCGCTCGCTGGCCGACGCTGAAGACAGCGATGGTGACGGCGTGTCGGGGCGTGTACGAGAGCTCGGCGGTGACACCGTGGGTCGCTTCGGCTGGCGGGCGAGTCAGCCAACCGTACGAGCACAGACCGCTGGAGCCTTTGCCGAAGACATGGGAATCTCGTCACCAGACCGATTGGCACCCGGCGACGCTGTGCCTGAAATCACAGAGGAGGACCTCTACGCCACAGAGTTCTATACCCGCACGCTGGCGGTGCCGGTAATGCGCGAGACCGACAACCCCGACGTGTTGGCGGGCCGAGCGATCTTCGATGACATCGGCTGCGCGAGCTGTCACACACCACATTTTGTGACCGGCGATGCCGACAGTACGGGACTGGTCAACCAGTCCATCTACCCCTATACCGACATGCTCTTGCACGACATGGGCAGCGATCTCGCCGATGACCTCGACGAAGTCGGCGCCAGCGGCGCATCAGGTGCGGAATGGCGGACCCCGCCGCTGTGGGGACTTGGACTTCACGACGTTGTCAACGGCAACACGGAAATGCTTCACGACGGTCGCGCCCGGACAATCGCCGAGGCCATTCTGTGGCACGGCGGCGAAGCGACCGCCGCGAAGGATCGCTACCGCGACCTTCCAGCCAATCAACGGTCGCTGCTCGAACGGTTTCTCACGGCGCTCTAGTAATTGCTGCTAGTTCCCGGGAACCCTTCGGGTTCCTTCGAGTTGTTCGCTGATGCTCACAACATCGCGGAGGCCTTCGGCGTCGCTCATACGCAGAACGCAAGCGCGCACCGGCCCGACCGGCAAAGCCGGACCAGGCCTCGTAGTTGCTGCGAGTCCGCGAGAACCCTTCGGTTTAGCGGTGTCAGACACCGATGTTCCTCGCCAAGACACCGGCTATTCGACCGATAGCACGGCATTGGGGTGTCTGACACCGTTGTTCCGCGCCAACCACACGTATTTCGCCAGATACGCTGAGCCTGGTGAGCACGAAAAATCAGTCGACACTTTCCGAAAAGGTCTGGGACGCCCATTCAGTGCCGGGCGGCACCGACAACACCGACCTTCTCTACATCGACCTCCATCTTGTGCATGAGGTCACCTCGCCGCAGGCGTTCGACGGTCTGCGACTGTCGGGGCGCGGTGTGCGTCGTCCGGAGCTCACGGTCGCGACCGAAGATCACAACGTCCCAACCAGTGATATCGACAAGCCGATCGCAGATGAGGTCAGTCGCAAACAGATCGAGACACTTCGCGAGAACTGTGACGAATTCGAGATCACTCTGTTTCCAATGGGTCACGCCAACCAGGGCATCGTGCACGTCATCGGCCCCGAACTTGGCCTCACTCAACCCGGCATGACCGTGGTATGTGGCGACAGCCACACGGCGACGCACGGCGCGTTCGGCGCTCTTGCATTCGGTATCGGCACCAGCGAGGTCGAACACGTGCTGGCGAGTCAGACTCTGCCCCAGCCACTTCAGGAGACCATGGCGATCAACATCGACGGCGTCTTGCCCGCCGGCTCGACCGCTAAAGATGTTGTGTTGGCCATACTCGGTGTCGTTGGTACCGGTGGCGGGATCGGAGCGATCGCAGAGCTGCGCGGTTCGGTCATCGATGCACTGTCGATGGAAGGACGCATGACCGTGTGCAACATGGCGATCGAGTTCGGCGCCAAGGCTGGCATGATCGGTCCTGACGACACCACGTATTCGTATCTTGAGGGTCGCCCACATGCCCCGCAAGGCAAAGATTGGGAGGTTGCCCTCGACCACTGGCGCACTCTGCGCACCGACGACGATGCGACCTTCGACCGCAACGTCACGCTAGATGGCGCCGACATCTCGCCGCACGTCACCTGGGGCACGAACCCGGGCCAAGTCGTACCGATCAGCGGTGAAATCCCCGATCCGGACCAGTTCGATGATCCGGCCAGTCGCGAGGCGGCAGCTCGTGCACTCGAATACATGGGACTGACGGCGCACACGCCGGTCACCGACGTCGCAATCGACACGGTGTTCATCGGAAGCTGCACCAACAGCCGCATCGAGGACCTGCGCGCCGCCGCAGCCGTCGCAGCGGGTCGCACCGTGCGATCTGGAATCCGCACACTCGTGGTACCTGGATCCGGGCAGGTCAAGAAGCAGGCCGAAGCCGAGGGCCTCGACAAGATCTTCACTACGGCAGGATTCGACTGGCGAGAGCCTGGGTGTTCGATGTGTCTGGCCATGAACCCCGACAAACTCGCCGAGGGCGAGCGCTGTGCAAGCACCAGCAATCGCAACTTCGAGGGACGCCAGGGGCGAGGCGGACGCACACATCTCGTGTCTCCCGCGGTAGCCGCAGCGTCTGCGATTACCGGCCACCTGACCGACCCAGCGTCACTCGACGCGTGAGCCCCAGCCGTTAGGACGCACCATGGATTCAGTACACATTGTTCAAGGCACCGCCGTGCCCCTCGACCGCTCCGATGTCGACACCGATCAGATCATTCCCAGTGACTGGCTCAAGCGGGTAGAACGAACCGGCTTCGACAAAGGCCTATTCGCGGAATGGCGCGACGCGCCCGACTTCGTGCTGAACGACGAACGGTTCGCCGGTGCAACGATTCTCGTCGCCGGACCAAATTTCGGTACGGGATCGTCGCGTGAACACGCTGTATGGGCGATCCAGCAATACGGCTTCGCCGCCGTCGTATCGTCACGGTTCGGACCGATCTTTTGGAACAACGCGACCAAGAACGGTCTCGTTCCCGCGGAGATCGACGCCGCGGCAGCGGAGACCCTGCTGGCAGCGGTGAATAACGACGCGACTTTGGAACTCACGATCGACGTAGAGAGAGCGACTCTCGAGGCACCAGCGATAGGCCTCGAAGCCGAATTCCCGCTCAGCGACGACATCAAACACCGGCTGCTCAACGGACTCGACGACATCGCCCTAACCCTGAAGCGCACAGACGACATCGACTCCTTCGAGTCGCAACGACCGCACTACATGCCGTCCACTGCCTGACCGCTGAGAACGCTGATTCGCTAGGCTGATTTCATGGCATCTCGACTTGCAGGCAAGATCATCGCCGTCACGGTCGTGGCCGCGGGTATCGCTGCGGTTACTGCACGGCTGCGACCGCGACCTAACCCAGCCACCGGCACAGCTCAGTGGCAACCGCTCGCACCCAACCCCGCCGAGCGTGATGCCAGCGCCAGCCGCGCGGCCAGTGATCTGGGCGCAAGTCGAGTCGAACCCGACTTCGTCGAGAGCTCAGACGGATCCTGTCCCTCCAGTCACCCGGTCAAGGGCAACACCGACAGCGGGATCTTCCACGTGCCCGGCGGACTCAGCTACAAACGCACCAACGCTGAACGCTGCTACATCGACGCCGATGCGGCTCTCGCAGACGGGCTGCGACAGGCCAAACGCTAACCCTGGCAACACGACGGTGTCAGACACCCAGCGCGGTGCCGGTTTGGTGAGAGCGTTCTTTGCGCTGGGTGTCTGACACCGCGGCGGGCCGGTCAGCGCTTGCGTTCTGCGTATGAGCGACGCCGAAGGCGTCGCGAACTAGCAGCAATTATCAGCGCGCCTCGACGGAAGAGACCGACAGCACGCCCTCCAACGCCTCGATTTTTCCGATGAGCTGAGCAGACACCGCTTCGGCGGTCGTGACCACCATCATTGCGCCCTTGCCTTCCGGGGAACG
>JADFOM010000290.1 GCA_022562835.1 Acidobacteriota bacterium
GATCGCTCGGCTGACCGAGGGTCGCACCGTCGTCGTCGTGGCACACCGCCTAACTACGGCCGAGCGCGCCGATGAGATCGCGGTGATCGATGATGGGCGTCTGGTCGAACATGGTCCGCACGCCGAATTGATCGGCAGGGGAGGGGCGTACGCAGCGCTTCATGCTTCGTGGACCGCCGGTCTGTGAGCCAATGCCACCTTGCTCCGGTGAGGTTAGGTATCGACAACGTCGTCGAGCTGGTCGAGCAGCGCTATGAGCTGCTTGCTGCGACGAACGGCCGTGTAGCTGGTCAGTTTTTCGAGCGCGGACCGCGGCGCGGTTGAGCTAGCACTGATCCATCCTTCGAGATATCCGAATGTGTATATCTCGGCGTTTACGCCGTATCCCTCCATGATGAGATGTCCTAGAAGAACCCTCTCGAAATGAAGCCATTCAAGTATCCGCAGGTATGGAGCCGTTACCTTCACTTTGTCGACGTGTTCCGCCGACGGACCTGTGATGGGATCGAGCTTTGATTCTCCATCGAAGAGATAGAAGGCGCTGAGGGCCCCGAACGGAGAATCGGGGCAGTCCAGCTGCAATTCGATTTCTATACCCAAACCGTTGCTACCAACTTCGGTTGGCGAGAAATCGGAATTCAACAAGAATGCGTCCCCACGCTCACTCTCGGCCACAAATGAACTCTGTTGAAAGCAATCAACACCAGCCGCTCGACCCAACATGTCAGACATGTCGACTTCGGCGGTTCTGGAGACGACAACTGGTGGTTGTGCGCCCAGATCGGGAGCACAAACCCCGACTCCATCTGGTCCGTGGAACAGGTCATAGGCCGAGTCGGGCAATTGATGACGAGCAATGAGGGTAGAGGACCCGCGATCGCGACCTAACTTGTCGAGGAGCAGGTCAGGCCAGCTCACGACTCGCCCTCCATTAGCGCTTCGACCACAGCGGTAGTGATCTGCCTCCTGACAAACTCCATCTCTTCATACTCGTAGATCAGACCGTTGAGCATCATCGCCAAAGTGAGCTTCAGGTCTGGGTCATACAACACCATTGTGTTCGCCATTCCGGCTGTGTGCCCGATTGAGTTGGTGCCGATCTTGATCCCGCAGCCGTGGTCGCGCATGTTTGTCATCATGAACGCCCCGAATGAACATTCTCGTTGTAGACCCCCACCGTGTTGGGCGCGTTCTGAGGCAGAAAACATCTCGGTGAGCGAGGCGGATGACGGGATTCCGGCGACTGCACCACCGTCGAGCACCTGACCGATTGCGTCGAAGAGGATGCCAAGACCGTGTGCGTTGACGAGCCCGCCGAACGTCGGTGAGACATCCGAAACGAGATAGGGGAGCCGCACTGCCAGTAAGGGAATGGTCGATGTTGGCAGGCCGCCGATTGGGACCCTGACTCGTTCGAGTACGTGCGGTTCGAGCGCTCGATGGGGATTGGCCACGAGATCATTTTCGATGGAGAGCGGCGCCAAGATGGTCTCTTCGATGAAGTCGATTGCCGAGTCATTGCAAGTGGCTTTGATCAACTCACTGAGGATCTGGCCAGCCATCAATTCGCTATACGCGGGTCGCAACTCCGGCGGTCGCTTGGCCATGATTCTGTTTCGCATTTCCGGAGGTGTCATCCTCCAAGTAGCCCCGTCAACACCGTCTAGTCCCGCCGCGTGTCCGAGAACATGCCGGAGCAGTACATCATCGGGGATCGCTACGCCGAATGACTCGGCAACGATTTCACTGATCCGGTCATCGAGTGTGACCGATCCGGCATCGAGTAGGTGCCCGATTGCGAGTCCCAGGATCGGTTTGGAAACGCAGTACCCATCGTGCAGGTGTCGTGCGTCGAGAGGTTCGCGAAACGCCGAGAACCCGACACCTTCGTCGACCAGTACCTCGCCGCCGATCGAGATGAACAGCTGGCCCCCGAGTGCATACACGCCTTCTTCACAGGTTCGCGCCATTCGTTCGACCGCGGAGCGAGGTTCCATACCAATGGCGAATCGTAATGTGGTCAGCACCCTGTGTAGGTGATGCTGGCCCTGCTGAGAGGTGGTCGTGGTCGACTCGCGGGGTGACGCGGTATTGTGTTCGTCATGGGAATAGTGCAAGGCGAAGGTCACGATGACGAGCCGGGAATAGATCTCGACGAGTCGGGCCAGAAGCTGTTCCTCGACGCTTGCAGTGTGTGTGGCAAACCCCTCACTTTGATCGGGCGGTCCGTGACCGAAAATCCCGTGTGCAGTGCCTGCTCTGACGGTTGAAGCGCCCGAGATTGTTGCTGCGGTAGCTTCGGTTCGATGCGCGCTGACCGGCGAGCGGAGATGTCTGTGGCGGTGAGGAACAACACACAACACACGTTGGCGGACTAGTCTCCGGCGGTGGCACAGGGACCTTTGAGTGGACGACTCACACGTGTGGTTGAGCAGGTTGTACCTGCCGTTATCTCAGCGGTGGATCTCGACGCTGTGCTTGCGCAGGTTGATATGGATGCTCTGTTGGAACGTATCGACGTTGATGCCCTGGTTGCCCGCATCGATGTCGACAAACTTCTCCTGCAGATCGACCTGAACAAACTGGTTTCGCAGATCGACATAGCAGCGATCGTGGATCAAATAGACCTCAACAACCTGGTTGGCAAGATAGATATCGACCAACTCATCGCTCAGGTCGACGTTGCGGCCATCGCCGAACGCGCAGAGATAGGCGACCTCGTAGCCCAAAGCACAAGCCAGGTCGCAGGGTCGACGCTTGACCTGGCACGCCGTCAGCTCGTGGGTCTTGACGTGATGATGGTGCGCGTTGCTAGGCGTATATGCCGTCGCGATCCCGACAAGCTAAAGCCTGGACCCGAGTTGCTTATCAGCGCCGATGCACCGGAGTTGGTTGAGCAATGAAGGACTCGCAGCGGGGGCATGTGACGGGCCGTTTCGGCGGGCCGGTGACGCGGCTCACGGCATTCGCCGTCGACGCGGCGCTGAGCGTCGCGCTCTACGGCCTTGTGCTCAACGTTGTCCTATTCACACTCGAGCTTGTGTTCAGCTGGAAAGTCGATAGAGACGACACCGAGACTGGTGCATGGCTGCTTCTATTGGTTGGCTGGTGGTTGACCTATTATTGGGTGAGTCTGGCGATCACCGGCCGCACCATCGGCAAGTGGTTCGTTGGTCTTCGTGTCGTTGAGCGTGACGGGTCGCCGCTTAGGGCATGGCCCGCTTTTGTGCGGGTCGTCACTCTGCCGTTGAGCTTCGTCTTTTTTGGTCTTGGATTTATCGGGATACTGATCGGCGATGAACGGCGAGCGTTGCATGACGTCTTGGCTGGCTCGGTCGAGGTCTACGACTGGGGCGATCGCGCAGCGGAGATCCCAGCTCCATTGACGCGATGGCTGAAACGCCAGAACGTCATCGAACTCCCCGATGTCTCCAGCGACGCCCCGCTCACCAACCAGGGTTAGACCAACCCCGCGAGGAGTAGGTCGGCTCGTTGGATCGGCGGCGTGTAGCCCGCAGACTTTCTTTCGGCGAGCTTGGTTGCGTGTTCAACCCGTACCGCCGCGAGCGTCTCGATGAACAGGGGGTCGTCGGTAAGTACATCTGGGGTGTCCAGCAGGGTTAACGTGCGAAGGGTCTTGGGGAGCAGAGTCGGCTCGGCGGCCCCGACGTGGAGTAGGTCGTAAAGGGTGAATCTAAGACCGCCGCGATTCGTCAATGTTTGAACGCGACCTGTCACGGCTCCATAGCTAGTACTGAGC
>JADFOM010000291.1 GCA_022562835.1 Acidobacteriota bacterium
TAACCGGCGCACCAGCGATCGCCGCACGGAACACGTCGGGGCGACGCAACACCGCCAGCGCGGCCAGGTAACCACCGAAGGACCAGCCCCTGATCGCCACCCGATCGAGGTCCATGACAGGATCCGCTGCGGCCAACACCTCGAGCGCATCGACCTGATCGTCTAACACCGGTGTTGCCAGGTCGCCTCGCACTGCCCGCTCGAATAGAGGGTCTCGACCAGGCGTGCCTCGCCCGTCGATCACGATCACCACGAAACCCTGATCGGCGAACCACTGCGACGTGTAGTACTGCGCCGGATGACGGGTGACGCGCTGCGCATGAGGGCCGCCATACGGATCCAACAACACCGGCAGCTTTGACCCGTCATGATCGGCGGGCTTCAACACAGCAACGCGCAGGTCGCGCTCACCGACGACGTCCAGAGAAACGTTTAGCTCGATGGCTGGTCGCTCAGCCACTCGTTTGATGACACCGATCTTCGCGATACCGCGAAGCACCGTGGTCGCCGCTTCGCGGTCGAGGGCCCCACCGCCGATGACCGTTGTGGCACCGCGGGCAACGCCGCCGAACACACCGTCGACCGGGCTGATCGGGTTGACCTCCTCGTTGCGGTATTCGTAGAGCGCGGTGATCGTCGGATCTGGCGACGCTTCGAACACGACTCGGTTCGAGTCTGTCGACACGATGGAACGTACGTAGAGGTCGTCGGTGGTTACAACAACACCATCGCGGGTCAGGCGCCGCTGCGAGCCAACATCGGCAACGGCGTAGACGTTCCCCGCCGCGAACGACGGCGAACCCGGCACCGGTTCGACCCAACACGAATCGGTCCAGGTTTGTGTAACCGTGGTGACACCGCTGTCGCAGTCGATCGTGCAGCGAGACATCGACGCCTGATCGCGAGTCGAAACGAGGCACCAGGCGCCGGCCTCGGAGTGCCAGCCGACATCGACGAGGTACTCGTGACCGTGCTCAGCCCAGGCAATTTTTGTCGTGTTGCCTTGCCGATCCACGCGATGCAGTTCGACGGCGGCATTGTTCGTGCCGGCGAAGGGATAGTGCACGGTGCGTGCGGGGCGTGTCGGGTCCGCCGGCGAGGCGATCACACATTCTGGACTCGGACTATCGTCGACACGGGTGACTAGTAGGGCTTCGCCGTCGGGCGAAAACCAATGTCCCCGACTGCGGCCCATTTCCTCAGCGGCAATGAACTCGGGTGTGCCCCAGGCGCCGGTTTCGCTGCCTTCGAGCAACACCTCATCCTCTCCACTCCAATACAGCCGAAGATCGTTGCCGCAGACATAGGCGATGGCCCCGTCGCTACCGATCCGCGGGTCATAAGCACCGCTGGGCGTGTCGAGTAGTTCGGTGGTCTCGTCATCGATGCGGTGACGGGCAAGGCTGCCGCCGAGCACGAAGACCACTTCCTCACCGTCGTCGCTGACGTCGTAGGTGACGATTCCGCCAGCCGATTCGCGCGCTCGCTCTCGTCGAGCCCGCTCCTCGTCAGAAAGCACAGCCTCGTCAACCGCTAACGTGTCGGGACCCACCAGCAGCGATTCGGATGCCTTCTCGAGGTCGAATCTCCAGAGACAGGTAAACGGATCGGATCCATCCATCGACCGCAGGAACAGCACCTGGCGTTCGTTGCGATCGATACGGAAACCTCTCGGGACGCCGAGGCTAAAGCGGCGCGTGCGCGCGAACTGTCGAGGAAAGCTGTCGGTCACACCGGCAGTCTCACGCTTAGAGCTCGCCGAAGCCACCTTGTTTGCCAGTTGAGTTGGCACCGATGAAACCGCCGTCGGTCCAAAGGACCTCGCCGCACACGTAGCTCATGCGAGTGCTGTTGAGCATTACCAGCGGCCAGGCCTGTTCGATCGCGGTCGAGTAGCGGCCGATCGGCCCTATGGCCGAGTCGATGACCTCCTTACCAGCGAGTTCGTGAAACGCGGGCATCATTGCTGTGTCGGTCGGTCCGGGGTTGATGCAGTTCAGCCGGATGCCTTTCTCGATCAGGTCGGCGCCACGCCAGCCAACCCATGCGTCGATCGCATATTTCGACCACAGGTACCCACTCCAACCCCAAGTTTCCTGGTTGGCTTCGAGCCAGGCCTTCTGATCCTCGAACGTCTCGCGCGCGAAGAGCTCCATCAATATCGGAAGCTGTTCCTGCCATCCGAGCGCCCCGGCCGAGGAGATACACCCAACCGAGCCTCCCTCGACGATCTGTGGAATCAGCGCCTCGATGAAGTGGCGCGCCCCCACGAAGTTCACCAACATCGTGTCGAGTTCACCAAACGGTGGTCCGGGCAGCCCCGCGCACGAGAACACAGCGTCGACAGGGCCCTCGATCTGTGCCACCGAGGCGTCAATCGAAGCCGGGTCGCGCAGATCGATAGTCAGCGCCGTCTCGACATCAACCGAAGTTTCCTTGATATCGAGGGCGGTGACCTGAGCTCCGAGGTCGACGAGAATCTGTGCCGTCGCCTCTCCCATACCCGATGCAGTGCCGGTCACTACGACCTTGCGGCCCTCGTACTGAAGTGGATCGTGCATCTGCTAACTCCCCATTTGATCTGGAGAGCGAGACGCTAGCTCCGCGGCCTAGTTCGTGCGATTCGCGGAGTTCACGGTCATTACAATTCGTCGCGTCCGCATGCGGGCAGGGCATGATGGTCGCCATGGCAACGAAGATCAGACTCGACGATGAGACCGCCGCGGTACTGGCCCGCTTCAACGAGGGTCTCGAACGCACGAAGGAACAGGACCGGCGGGTGAAGACCGTTGCCAAGGCCGAACGTTTCAAGGACGAGGCCGCCAAAAAGGTGAAGTCTCTAGAGAGCGGTGACGGCTCTGGCGAAAACCGTAGTGAAGCGCAGGAGCAGTACCGCATTGCAGCCGAGCAATGGCAGACGATGAAAACCCGCCTCGATGCCGGCGTGCATCGAATCGCCGTCGCCGTCAACGCGTCCGGCAAGCCGGCGCAGTTCCACCTGCGGCTGCGCGAGCGAAGTTCGTCGGCCGAGCGCGAGCGGTTGATCGGATTGGCTCTCGCAGGGCGGGGCAATGTCCGCCGGGGCCGCGAAGTGTTCCAGAACGTCGAAAAATCGCTCTGCCTGAAATGTCACCGGATCGGCGAAAAGGGGGAGCGAATCGGCCCCGATTTGACCGGCGTCGGCAGCCGGTTCTCGAAAATCCACTTGATCGAATCGATTCTCGAACCGAGCCGCACGATCGCCCCCAGCTACGAAACGCGCGTCATCGTGCTCAAGAGCGGCCGCGTGCTGACCGGAGTGAAAGCGGCCGAGACCGCATTAACGCTGACGCTGGCCGACAGCGAGGGCAAAAAGAGGGTCGTACAGAAATCGGAAATCGAAGAGACCCGTAACCAGTCCAAAAGCACAATGCCCGACGGCGTCGAAAAGCGGCTCACCGCACGCGAATTCGTCGATCTGATTGGTTTTCTGCTGTCGGAGAAGAAGAATTAGAGCTTGTAGTGGCTTGGTTTCCTGACCAAGCCGCTGCTCCGACGCGGCACGCTTGGGAGACCGTGCCACAACAGCGACAGGCGGCCGCAGTCGGTGTTGCCGAAGCCGCAGTTGATGCCGAGCAGAACCATCGCTTACAGGGAAGCCGTCATACGGCTTTGCGCCCTGATGAGATTTGTTCTTGCAAAGGGACTTGCTAGACTCGCCATTGGCATCACCTTTGCTTTACCGGGTTCAGGTGTTGTTGGGCGCCCGTCGTCA
>JADFOM010000292.1:0-392 GCA_022562835.1 Acidobacteriota bacterium
CAGCATCTCGAAAGCGTCAGGACCTCCATAGTCGATTTCCGAGACGCTGATGAAGAGCGTGGTGATGCGTCGAAGCTCATCCAGCCAATCGACCTGACCGGCATCCAGGCGGGCGAGCACGGTGTTGGGGATATAGGCGCGTAGCGCCGGTTCGAGGTCGGTCGTCAGGACCGGAGACGCCAGACGTTTAGGCTCGAGCTCCTCCCGAATTACAAGAAGTTTTCTGCTCCCCTCGCTCAGCGAATCGCCGAGGCAGTGGCTGCCGGCCAGGTCCCACGCTTCTCTGGAAACGACGATGTCGCCGGGCTCCGCCGCCTCCGACATCGATCGGATCTGGAGCAAAGGGTCGCCTGCCACCAGGTATCGCAGGTGCCCCCGCTCGCCGCCCACGT
>JADFOM010000292.1:402-3703 GCA_022562835.1 Acidobacteriota bacterium
AGACCTCTGCCAAACTGGCGTGGTCCACGCCGCCCACGTGGGCCACCATCGTGTCACCGGCGCCGATGTAAATCTTGAGCGACAGGCGCACGCCATCGAGGACCTGACGATCGTTGAGTTTTTCTTTGACCTCGGCGCCGCACTGCAACGCCCTGCGCGTGGCGGTCTCTAGGTCTTCGTCTCTGGCGTCCCAAATGGCCAGCAATGCGTCACCGGCGAACTTGACGATGTCTCCGCCGCTAGCCTGGATGAGGTCGATCATCTCCCCGAAGTAAGAGTTGAGCATGCGAGAAAGGTCTTCTACGCCAGCGGGTTCGCGCCGAGCCAGAAACTCGGTCAGCGGGGTGAAGCCGGTGATGACTGCAAACATCGCGGCGGCAGGAAATCGCTCTTCTCCGGGCTCGGCCCGGGAGCCGCCGGCGGCCAGTACCTGGGCGCCCTCGAGCGCCACGCCGGGCGGCGCGAGAACGACCTTGAAGTGTGCGATGTCAAGTTCGCAGACGTTGGTCGCAGCACTTGGACCGACCACGATGCCCACGACGGCGACCGCTTCGAGTTGGCGGGCTATCTCAGCAGCCGGACTTGACGGATTGAGCGGTACCGCCACCGCACCGATGTGTGCCACACCGAGGAATGCAGCGACAAAGGTCGGTGTGTTGGCACATACCAGGGCGATGCGATCGCCGATGTCGACCCCGGCTTCGGCGAGCTGAGCCGCTATCGACTCGACGTGATCGGCAAGTTCGCCGTATGAGATGCGATCGGCGTGATGGACCAGCGCAACCGCATCGCGTGCGGTGCCGTCGAGCACGGATGCAACGTTCATCGCCACACTCTAGGGACCTACGCCGCACAAGGCCGCTCCGGCCCGGCGCTGATAGGCGGGCAAGATCACACGTTCGACAAGCTGCCAGGAGATCAGGCGCTCAGCACGAAACCTCAAGGATGACCACAGACCGACCGATCTCTCATATAGCCGCTTTACCACGAGCGGCAACGGAAGGATCAGTTGCTGTACGCCGCGCCACAACACAGACTCGGAATTCGCGCGATCGCGATCATCATCGTCGTGCTCCTTGCATGTCTCAGCCTGGCGACGGCTGAACCTGCGAGCAGCGCCGAGGTCAGCTCTGGTGAGGAATCCGAGTTCGTCGGGCACCTCAACGCTCAGCGCTCCGCTGCCGGCCTTCCCGCCCTGACGGTGGACCCTGAGCTCACCTCGGCAAGTCGCTCATGGTCTCAATCGATGACCAGCGCCGGGGAGATCAGCCATGCGAATCCGATCAGTGCCGGAATCACCTCGGCCTGGGAACGCTTAGGCGAAAACGTCGGGGTCGGGCCATCGGTCGAGTCTGTTATGGATGCGTTCATGAACTCGTCCGGACATAGGGCCAACATCTTGAACCCCGAGTTCACCCATGTCGGCGTGGGCGTGGTCCGCGACGGCGCCGTGCTCTACACAACTCATAGATTCATGAAGCTCTTCGAAGCACCTGCCACATCGCCACCAACCGCGGCACCGGCTCCTGCGCCCGCACCTACGGCGGCAGCATCACCCCCACTAGCCGCCGCACCAGCGCCTGAGACCGCCACGGTGACCACGACGACCGCACCAACGAACCCAATAACTACGTCGACAGCGCCGCCCAAACCACTCGCCCCTACGCCCGAACAAGATGTCCGACCCAGACCGATCGCCTCATCCGCGGATCGGGCCGGAGTCGACGACCTCATGGCGGCGCTGGTCGCCGTCTCGTCGGAGCACTGAGCCACACCGATGAAGGCCATTGAGACACACCACCTATCACGAAAATTCGGCGAGCAGACCGCACTCAGTTGCCTCGACATCGAGGTCGACGCTGGCGAGATCATCGCCCTGCTCGGACCCAACGGGGCCGGCAAGACCACCACGATCAGGCTGCTCAACGGCATCCTCGCCCCAGATGAGGGCACGGCGAGAGTTCTCGGTCTCGATCCCTCAACCCAAGGCAGCCTCGTTCGCGCACGCACCGGTGTGCTGACCGAACACGCGGGTCTCGACGACCGACTAACGACGCGGGAGAACCTTCAACTCACAGCGGGGCTGCGTGCCATGGACGCACAGATCGTCCCCTCGCGAATTGAGGAGTTGCTCGAGCAGTTCGGCATCGCGGATTTGGCGGACTTGCTCACCGATGGTTTCTCTACCGGTCAGAGAAAGCGCGTGGCCCTCGCACGAGCATTGCTCGACGATCCAGAAGTCCTTTTCCTCGACGAGCCGACCTCGGGTCTCGATCCGGCAGCGACCAGAGAGGTAACCGATCTGATTGCAAAGCTCGCAGCCGAACGCGGGCGCACAATCGTGCTGTGTACTCACGTCCTTGCCGAAGCCGAGCGTCTACCGGCGCGTATCGTGGTGCTCGAACACGGTGCGGTACTCGCCGACGGATACTTGGACACGCTTACATCTCAGCTCTTCGTCGACCTATCGGTGACGATCGAAGTTGCGTCCGCGACCGACGCCGCAATCGCGCTCGGTACGGCACAATCGCTGCGTTCTGTCCGTCGCGCCGAAATCACCGGCAACACGCTGCGCCTACGTGTGGCCGAACGCGACGCCATGCCCGACGTGCTCGCATCACTCATTCGCGACGGTGTGGACGTCTACGAGTCGCGTATCGAGGTGCCCGGACTCGAGCAGGTCTACTTCGAGATCCTCCGCAGGTCGGCGCTGTCAGGTGTGCAGCTGGAGATCGACCCCGAGAACACGGGGCCTCGGCCACTCGTCGGGATCAAGCCGTGAACCGGTTCTTCGCATCGCCCAGTGCAGTCGCCGCGCTCATTCGCAAGGACCTGATCGCAATTCGGCGATCCAAGGCGATCTTTTTGCCCATGTTGCTCGTGCCAGTGCTCCTGCTCGTCGTGATGCCGCTGTTGGGTCGCGCCAAGCAGCGCATCGCCCACTGGACTCAGCACGAGACCAAAACGCGCGTCGAGGCCGCGGAAGAGGCCCTTGCGGGCCATGATGACCTTGCCCCCGCCCGTCTCCTCCCCGGGGGTCCCGAGGACGGAGATCCCCCCCCTCTCGGGGCCGAGGGCGCCGGCGAGGGAGAGGGCGGCCCGTCTCATCGTGTCGCCGAGCCGCAACCCCCTTTCCGGGGCAAGCCCCATCGTTGCCAGGCGGCGCGCCATCCTGGCCTGCGCCTTGGTGCGTTTCTTGACCGACGAGGGGGTCTTGGCGGTGGCCTCCGCGCTCGGCCCCGGCGTCGTCTCCGCGGACCGCGGGTGCTTGGCGGCGGGCCTTATCGGCTGCTTCCAGCCG
>JADFOM010000018.1 GCA_022562835.1 Acidobacteriota bacterium
GGGTGTGGATGATCTCTAGTGACTCTCCCGCTATTTCGATCTTGCTCATATCGCCCAGAGAGCCGTCGAACCGCCGATCGGGGTAGACGTTGTCCCACAACATCGCGTCGTCTGGGTGCAAGAGAATGGGCGCACCCGTCTCGTCGGCCAGGGCGGCAGCGGCATTGATATGGTCATTGTGTCCGTGAGTGCACACAACAGCTCGGAGCGAACGGCCTCCGAGCGCATCGAGAATCGGGACATGGTCGTGCGCCGCGTCGATCACGACGGCTTCACGGTCATCTCCGATGATCCAGATGTTGTTGTCTACATCGAAGTCCTGGCCGTCGAGGCTAAAGATTCCCGACGTGACCAGATGATCGAGTCGACAGCTCACAGCACGACGACCGAGCGCAGCACCTCGCCCGCTTCCATGCGCGTGAATGCCTGTTCGACTCCGTCCAGGTCGATCGTCTCTGAGATGAACCGTTCGAGATCGAACCTTCCTTGAAGATGCAGGTCGACCAGCATTGGAAAGTCCCGACTGGGCAGGCAGTCTCCATACCAAGATGGTTTGAGAGCCCCGCCGCGTCCGAAGAAATCGATCATCGGCAACTCCGGCATCATCATGCCGGGGGACGGAACGCCGACCTGTACGACCGTGCCGGCTAGATCGCGTGCGTAAAAACATTGCTTGAGAACCTGCGGATTGCCAACGGCCTCGACACAGACGTCCGCACCGAACCCGTCGGTCAACTCGCGAATCGTTTCCACCGGATCACACTTGGAGGCGTCAACCGTGTGGGTTGCCCCGAAGTCGATCGCCCACTCGAGCTTGGTTGCATCAACGTCAACCGCGATGACCGTGCTCGCACCGACAAGTGCCGCGCCGGCGATCGCAGCGTTGCCAACACCGCCACACCCAAAGACGGCAACCGAGTCACCGCGACCAACAGCTCCCGTGTTCAACGCTGCTCCGAACCCAGCCATCACTCCGCAGCCGAGGAGACCGGCTGCCGCGGGCGACACGGCATCGTTTACCTTCGTCGCCTGGCCGGCGTCCACGAGGGTCTTCTCGGCGAACGCTCCGATGCCGAGCGCTGGGCTGAGTTCAACGCCGTCAAGTGTCATCTTCTGCGACGCGGTGCGCGTGTCGAAACAATATTGAGGCCTACCCCTGAGACACGCCCGACACTGGCCGCAAACGGCACGCCAGTTGAGTATTACGAAATCACCGGGCACAACGCTGGTTACACCAGCTCCGACAGCGTCGACATGGCCCGCGGCCTCATGTCCCAGCAGAAACGGGAACTCATCGTTGATCGCGCCCTCCCGATAGTGAAGATCGGTGTGGCACACGCCACAGGCGGCAACCTTGACGGTCACCTCGCCCGGTCCCGGATCTGGCACCTCGATCTCACAGATCGAGACCGGTTCTCCCTTGGCTTTCGCCACCACAGCGCGGACGGTTTCACCCATCATCCACTCCCCTTCGCATCGACCGAACGTTCTGGTTCGACCCTAGTTGTCGAACGTTTCGAGCCCGAAGCCCGACTAGTCGCTGGTCAGTACCGTATGGCAGTCCTCGCGAACTAGGAGAAGCTCCACATCTGCGGGATGGTCCGATTCCTCGAGCCACTCACAGCTGACCTTCAACGTGGGATCGATCTGCGGAACAGGGTCGATGGCCTGACCATACGAACGCACCTCGAAATGCAGGTGCGGCCCGGTGCTGTAGCCGGTCGAACCCACATAGCCGATGATCTCACCGGCCACCACCTCCTGACCAAATTCAACCGCGAACTCGACTTGGTGTGCGTAGACCGTGGCGCTTCGACCGCCATGGTCGATGACCACGACGTTGCCGAAACCCTCGCGCAGCATCGCCATGACCACGATGCCATCGGCGGCTGCCCTGATCGGCGTGCCCTCCGACCCAGCGACGTCAAGACCATTGTGCATGCGCACGTCACCAAAGATCGGATGCACCCGTGTCCCAAAGCCCGAGGAGTAGCTGAACTGATCGACCGGCGGCATCAGGACAGGAACCGGTTCGGTCTCTTGTTCAACCTGCCAATCATTCAGGACTGAAGTGACCCCGTCGGAGTCTGATTCGAGGGCATTGAGCCGGCGTAGATACTCGTCCTGATCGGCGCGAATCTTGGTGAGAAGAGCCTCCTGAATCCGCACCTCGATCGCTACAACGAAGTTCAGCCCAGCAAGATCCTGGCGCTGGCGCTCGAGCGCCCGTGCAGCACGCGCCGCATGTTCACGTGTGCGCTGAGCCTTGGCTTGCACGCGCTCGGTATGGGCTTGCATTGCATCGATCTCGCTCTCGATCTTATCGATCTCATCGATCGTTGCCGTCTGGGCTTCAAGTACCGCAGAGGAGTACTGACCGACCGCCAACGCCTCGGCTGCATTGGTCGCGCCCAAGATCGCGCTGAGTTCTAGGTCTTCGCCGAGAATGTAGGCCGACACCGATTGTCGGCGTAGACGGAATTTCTCGGCCGCCAGCTGACCTTGGCGCTCTCCAATTTCCTGGCTGACCATCAACACCAGCGCCTCGGCCTGATTCGCGCCGGCTCGTTGGCGCTCGAGAGTCTTCTCCGCGACTGCGATAGCTACCACAGTTTCGTCGATCTCTCCCTCGAGACGAACCTGTTCGCTCAGGGAGAACTCGTATTGCGCCAATACCTCACCCTCGAGCGCAACGGCCTCGTCATACTTCTCTCGCAGCTCGGTGAGAATTTCGACTTTGCCGCGCGGCTCATCAGCGGTCGCAGCGCTAACAGCGGTCGTCGAGACCGCGGTCAGCGCTAGAACTACAAATGTCGACGCCCGCAGCCAGGCCCTTGTCCGCACAGAGACTCATCGGCAACAAGTACACGGCGGTTGAGTGACTTATGTCTCAGCGCCAAGTTGTGCAGATCACCTAGACGTCCAGATGTCGAGTTACCGCTACGCCTGAACCGATCGACGCAACCGCGATGCCTGCGAGCAACATGATCAACGCCGTTTGTGAAAACTGCGCCGAGGACACCTCGAAGCCGGACAACAATACGATCGTGTCAGACGAATTGAGCTCGTTGATGATGTATTCCTCGAAGAGTTTCAGTGCACCGATTGCGCCGGCGGCACCAGCGACGCCGAAAACGACGCCTTCAAGAATGAACGGAATCCGAATGAACCAATTTGTGGCGCCTACAAGCTTCATAACCTCGATCTCGCGCTGTCGCGATCCGATGGCCATGACGATCGTGTTGAGCGTCAACAAGAGACCTATACCGAGCACCACGATTGCCACCAGCAATGCGACGTTGCCGATCTTGTCGCCCATCCGCTGCATTTCCTTGATGATCTCATCGGCCGAGGACACGTCGCGTACACCAGGCCGATCCTCAAACGTCGAAGCGAGTTCGTCGATAGCCCTCGGATCCGGGTCCCTGGGTACCACGCGATAGGACGGTGGCAGATCGGCTGCGCTCACGTTGTCGAGCAACTCGGGCTGATCGCCGAAGTAGCGCTTGAACTCCTCGAGCGCCTCGGCCTGGTTCGCGTATACGAAGCTGTCCACTGCAGGTGACTGTTCGAGGGTCGAGCGAATCAACTCGTCCTGTTCGGGCGTCGCGTCAGGGTTCATCCAAACGACGAACTCGATGCCCTCTTCCCAGCGGTCGGTCGCATTGTCTACAGCACTGCGGGTCAGCAGTGCCGCGCCCAACAGCCCGAGCGAGACAACGATGGTAAGCACCGACGCGAGGGTCAGGGTTGCGTTACGCCACAGGTTCCGGGCGGTTTCCCGAGTTATGTAGCCTACGTTCATTGCCATGCGGTCTGGCCTCCGTACATGCGGGTAATCACTCGTAGACCCCGCGAGCTTCGTCTCTGACGATCATTCCACGGTCGAGTTCCAGCACACGCCGGCGCATCGTGTCGACGATGCCGCGGTCGTGGGTCGCCATGACCACCGTGGTGCCGGTCCGGTTGATCCTGTCCAACAGACGCATAATGCCAACCGAGGTGGCCGGGTCGAGGTTTCCCGTCGGTTCGTCGGCGAGGAGGATGAGCGGCCGGTTCACGAAGGCCCGAGCGATCGAAACGCGCTGTTGTTCGCCACCGGATAGCTCGTTGGGGAACCGATCCATCTTTTGACTCAACCCGACGAGCTCGAGGATCGCTGGGACCTGCTTCTCAATGACGTGGCGGGGCCTTCCGATCACCTCAAGCGCAAAGGCGACGTTTTCGGCGACCGTCTTCTTCGGGAGCAGTTTGTAGTCCTGAAACACGCACCCAATGTTGCGCCGCAGAAGCGGCACCTTCCATGAACTCAACTTAGCGATGTCCTTGCCCGCTACGAAGATCTGGCCGCGGTCGGGCACTTCTTCCTTGTTGAGCAGGCGGATCAATGTCGACTTGCCCGATCCTGAGGGTCCGACGAGAAATACGAACTCTCCCTTATCGATTTCGATATCGGCGTCACGTATCGCCACGACGTCACCCTTGTAGACCTTGGTGACGTTCTCAAGTTTGATCATCGGCGGTCCTTTGCTGATACCCAAGGCGCGTAGGGGCACACGGCCGTCGGCCAATCGCGGAATCGGTCGAACGGAAGTGCCAGAGTATCAGCCCTCCGTCGCTGCTTGGCGTCATGCGCCAGCGCCTTCAGGACGCCGCCTCAGCGCGTTCCCACCGAAGGTACGCCTCCATGAATTGATCGACATCGCCGTTGAGGACGGCTTCGATGTTGCTGCTCTCGTGCTGGGAGCGCAGGTCCTTGACCATGGTGTAGGGCTGCATCACGTAGGACCGGATCTGGCTGCCAAAATCTGCAGTGGTGCGGTCGCCGGAAATCTCGGCCAGCTCGTCGTCGCGCTGTTGGCGTTCGAGGTCGAGCAACTTCGAGGCCAGGATCTGCATGGCCCGATCCTTGTTCTGGTGCTGTGACCGCTCGTTTTGGCACGAAACGACGACGCCACTCGGCAAGTGGGTGATCCTTACTGCCGAGTCGGTCACGTTGACGTGCTGGCCACCGGCGCCCGAAGAGCGAAAGGTATCGATGCGCAGGTCGGTCTCGTCGATGTCCACCTCGTCCGCGACCGCCTCGAAGAACGGCGCTACGTAAATGGAAGCGAACGCGGTCTGGCGTTTTCCCTGATTGTTGAACGGCGAGATCCGCACCAAACGGTGCGTACCGTGTTCGCCTCGGAGTCGTCCGTAGGCATGGCGGCCCTTGATGATGAACTCGGCGGTCGTGATGCCTGCCTCTTGGCCCTCCGCGATCGCGTCGAGTTCCAATTCGAGGCCTTGTTGTTCGGCCCAACGTGCGTACATTCGCAGCAGCATCTCGGCCCAGTCCTGGGCGTCGGTACCGCCCGCACCGGACTGGATATGACATACCGCGTCGTGCTCGTCATATTCGCCGGCGAACAAGGCACGCAGCTCAAGGTCATCGAACTGCGATGCAGCGCGGGTCAGCATCTCTTCGATCTCAGAACGCACCGACGAGTCATCTTCTTCGACAGCAAGGTCAGCCAGGACCTCGGCGTCATCGATCGCAGTGGACAGCGCTGCGTAGATCTCGAGATCCTCGTTTACCGCCGCTAGTTCGGTCTGGATGCCTCGTGCCTCATTGGCGTCGTCCCAAAGATCGGGCCTCGACATCTCGGTCTCGAGTCGAGGCCGACGTCGCAACAGCTCGTCGATCGCCAGGTATTGATCGGCTTCGGCCAACCTCGTTCTCAGCTCTTCTATCGATTCGTCGTAATCGGCCATCTACAAGCAGTCCGCTACGCGCGCCCGTGGCACTGCTTGAACTTCTTGCCACTCCCACATGGACATGGAGCGTTGCGCGGCGTCCTCTCCAAGTCGGTCCGAACAACGGGCTGGTTGGCCGGCGCCTCATTGGCCTGAACGGTCTCTGGCGCTGCCGACTGAGCCACCACAGCGGCCGCGGACGCTCCGGAAGCTTTGCTTTCTGAAACGTCGGCCATCGCCGGTGCAGCCGCTGGTGGAGGCCGGTCATCCTTGACCTCGACATGCATCACGTACTTGACGAAATCCTGGGCGATCGATGTCATGAGGCCGCCGAACATCTCGAAGCCCTCGCGTTGCCACTCGGTCGCCGGATCCTTCTGCCCCATGGCTCGCAGATGGATACCGTCGCGGAGGTGATCCATCTCGTGGAGATGGTCGCGCCATCTCTGGTCGATGATGCGCAACATCAGCTGGCGCTCAACCTTGCGCAGAACCTCCGGGGTGATCTCGGCCTCACGCCGCTCGTAGAGCGCTGTCGCTTCTGCCATCAACGTCTCGTAGAGCTCATCGGTCGAGTTGCACCTGTCGAGATCGTCGAGGGTCAACTTCGATGGCCAGAACTGGGTTACGTCGGCGTGTAACGACTCGATGTCCCACTCCTCGCGATGTTCTGACACGCAGTAGGTGGAGATGACACCGTCGACGGCCTCGGCCAGGTAACCAATAGCCTCATCACGCAGGTCGGCGCCGTCGAGAATCTGGTCGCGGCGCCGGTAGATCACCTTGCGCTGCTCGTTCATGACCTCGTCGTACTTGAGCACGTTCTTGCGAGTCTCTGCGTTGCGTTGCTCAACCGTTGTCTGGGCACGTTCGATGGCTTTGGTGACCATCTTGTGCTCGATCGGCTGATCGTCGGGGAGAGCTTTGTTCATCACCCACTCCATCGCGCCCGTAGCGAAGAGTCGCATGAGATCATCGTCGACCGAGATATAGAAACGGCTTGCTCCGGGGTCGCCCTGACGTCCCGCTCGTCCACGCAGCTGATTGTCGATGCGGCGACTCTCATGACGTTCGGTTCCTAGGACGTATAGGCCGCCAAGTCTGCGCACCTCTTCGCCCTCGGCTGCGCATGTGGTCTCGTACTTGGCGAACAACTCGTCGTAGCGCCGTTCGTACTCCTCGGTGCCGTCTTCGAGACCCTCGGCGATGACGTCGCGCTCAGCAAGACCCTCCGGGTTGCCACCGAGGAGGATATCGACACCGCGTCCGGCCATGTTCGTTGCAACCGTGACCGAATGCAGGCGTCCCGCCTGCGTCACGACGTCGGCCTCACGAGTGTGCTGTTTCGCGTTGAGCACCACGTGGTTTACGCCACGCTTTTCGAGATAGCGGCTGAGCTTTTCTGAATTCTCGACTGAAACCGTGCCGGCCAACACGGGCTGACCGCTCTCACTCCGACCAATGATGTCGTCGACGACGGCGTTGAACTTGGCATCTTCAGAGCTGTAGATGAGATCCGGGCGGTCGTCGCGGACTATCTCTCTGTTCGTCGGGATCGAAACGACCTGAAGGCCATAGGTACCCATCAGCTCACTTGCTTCGGTTTGGGCAGTGCCGGTCATGCCAGCGAGCTTTTCGTACATCCGGAAGTAGTTCTGAAGCGTGACGGTGGCCAGCGTCTGGTTCTCTTCTTTGATCTTGACGCCCTCTTTGGCCTCGACCGCCTGATGTAGTCCTTCGGACCAGCGCCTACCGTCGAGAACCCGGCCGGTGAACTCGTCGACAATCTTCACCTCGCCGTTCGATACGAGATAGTCGCGATCGCGTTTGTACAGTTCCTTGGCTTTCAACGCGACCTGAAGCTGATGAACCAGGTTGGCAGATGCATCGTCATAGAGATTTTCTACGCCGACCGCGGCCTCGACCGCGTGAATGCCTTCCTCGGTGATGGCCACGACACGTTTCTCTTCGTCAACCTCGTAGTCGACCTCGGCCTCGAGCCCTTTCACCACGCCGGCAAAGGTGTAATAGAGCTTGGCAGCATCCGCGACGCGCCCGCTGATGATCAGCGGGGTTCGGGCTTCGTCGATCAGGATCGAGTCGATTTCGTCGACGATGCAGTAGACGTGGCCGCGTTGCACCTGGGACTCGCGCGACATGGCCATGTTGTCACGCAGATAGTCGAACCCCATCTCGTTGTTTGTGCCATAGGTGACATCGCACGCGTATTGCGCTCGTTTGTACGCTGAGTCGCGATCGTCGGGAACGATCAAGCCGACGCTGAGGCCGAGCCAACGATAGATCTGTCCCATCCACTCGGCGTCACGCCCGGCTAGATAGTCATTCACGGTCACGAGATGCACGCCGCGGCCGCTCAGACCGTTGAGGTAGATCGGCAACGTCGACACCAGCGTCTTGCCTTCGCCCGTGCGCATCTCTGCTACCCAGCCGAGGTGAAGCGCGGCCCCACCCATCATCTGCACGTCGTAGTGGCGCTGACCGATGACACGACTGGAGGCCTCGCGTACGACGGCAAATGACTCCAAGAGCAAGTCATCGAGATCGGCGCCATTGTCCAGCTGAGTGCGAAAGCTGTTGGTTTTCGCGCGCAACTCGGCGTCGGAAAGCCGCGCGAGTTCGGGCTCGTATGCAGCGATATCGGGAGAGAGTGCGTCGAGAGCGCGAAGCTTCCGACCTTCACCCGTCTTTAGAAGGCGATCGAACATTCCCATGAACGGACCAGTCTATGGCCCAGTAGTGGAGCGCGGGCTCAACCCTGGGCTGTTATGTGGTTATGCGCTGGGTTGTCTAATCGCTGACATCGTCGATCAAGCCAATGTCACCATCTTCTCGCAGGTAGACCACTGCCGCACGACCGGTCTCGACGTTGTGGAAGAAGAAGAAGTCGTGTCCGACAAGATCCATTCGCTCCGCCGCGTCCTGAGGCGAAATCGTATCGATGTCAAACCTCTTCGCCTTGACGATCTTGGCGGTTGAGTCGTCTTGTTCGCTTGTTTCTCCGTCCGCTTCGATGGCGGGGACATCGCCGTTTTGGCGAATCGTTTCGCCATCTCCGTGATGCCGTTTCTGGAGCCGCGTCTTGAGCTTGCGCATCTGACGTTCGACCCTGGCCAAAGCCCTATCGAACGCGACCGCCTCGTCGGGCCCCTCGACCTTTGCCCTGACGTAGTGACCGTGACCGGTCACCGTGATCTCACACATGTCCTTCTTGTCGGAGTGTCGATGGTGGCGGTCTTCGGAGAAATGAACCTCGGCGCGATCGAGACCGCTCACGAAACGATCGAGTCTTGTCACCTTGTCCTCGACGATCGACGCGAAGTCGGTGTCGAGATCAACCCTGCGAGAACTAACCCTTACCTCCATGGCACTCCTCTCTATGCCGCGACAGTGCGCGACAGATAGATGGTCATGTGTTCTTGGCTCTTGTGCACCATGTAGCTGACCGCAAGCCCCGGTCTCGACCCGCGCATGCGGATTCTGTGTCGCCCGCCTGCGGGGCATCAGAGGCCGAGTTGTCGTTGAGATCAACGAGTCACCACAGCTGGCTCTTCATTGGCACCTCCCCAGTGTGCCTCGAATTTACATCGCGTGCCATCGTTCAACGTTTAGGCGTAGCTGCGACGACAACGCCGTACACATCCGTTGCTCCCGCACCACGCAAAACCCTGGCAGCAGATCGAAATGAGGCGCCGGTGGTGATGACGTCATCTACCAGCACAACCCGGCGATCGACCTTGGAGCGCGTCGCGAACGCCACGTTTGCACCTCTCAGGGAGGCACTTCTACCAACTTGTTCGCCTTTGTCTGTCCTTTTGAGCAATTTCCGTGCAGGAATTCGCATTTCTTTAGCCAAACGTCTCGCCAAAATGGCCGCGTGATCAAATCCATTTCTTCGTCTTGAAGTAGACGACGCCGGGATCCATGTGCACACCGCAGGGCGAGACACTTCAAGCAATCGTTGAAGGTTGAGGGCGATCCAGGCTGTGGCGTCTCGGTGGCCTCGGTACTTCAACGCACGAACCAGCTCGCGTCCGTTGCCGCTGTATGACACCAGTGCAACCATGTCGGTGCATCCGTCGGGCACGACGAGGCCTCTGGGAGCCTGCATCGAGCCAATGCAGTCGACACATGGCGACGGCCCATAGCTGAGACAGATCGGGCAGCGGCGTCCGAAGATCATGTACAGCGACGTTAGTCATGGGCTGTGACAGCAAGCCTGACCTTTGCCTGCTCGACAGGTCCAATTTGCTGGAGAGCGATCTCAACGCGTGCCGGTAGGCGCCGCAGTGGGACGCATGCCGAGGCATACGTCCCACTGACCTATAGGCGGGATGAGTCACTCTTTGATGAGTGGACGGAGTCGACTACTCACCCTCTGGGGTGGCCGCAGGTGAAGCTGCCGCTTCTTCTGCGACCGGGACTTCTTCGGTTGAGCTGTCTTGTTCGACAACGATGGGATCCTCAACGTTGGGGACCGTCTCGCTGCTGCCGGCTTCTTCGCTGTTGGCGGAGTCCTCGGGCAGCAATGGGTCTGTAAGCGGTTCTTGCACAACCTTTGCTGTGCCAGCGCCGACCGGCTCCGGCGCCGCATGCGCTGCGTCGTACGTTGAGTGGCGACTATTCTTGTTACGAGCGCGCATCGCGGTAATGACTCTCCATCTCGCCCTGATCCGACCTAGCTTCCGCTCACGCCCTAATCCGCGTGCCGAAACTCATCGCCCAGAGTCTCCAGATTGCAACTTGCCTACTTGCCAGATGGCTAGAATAACACAGCGGTTCACAGAGGTGATGCATTCGAACCAAAACACTCACTGTGTGCGTTGGACCAGGATCACGGACGCTCACTCTCCATGACCACGCGGTCACCGAACGACACCAACAGTACTACGCCGATACACGCGAGATGGGCGCCGCCTACGCGACGCCCATAGCTCAACTCTCGGAGATGGTCAGCGCCGAGACACCAACCGCTGCACGATCAGTAGCGGTAGTGCTCCGGCTTGTAGGGGCCGTCTACCGCGATGCCGAGGTAGTCGGCCTGATCCTTGCTCAAGGTTGTCAGCTTCACACCCAATGCATCGAGATGAAGTCGAGCGACTTCCTCATCGAGCAACTTGGGCAAGGTCACCACGTCGGTGCCGTAGCTCTCGGCGTTCTTGTGAAGCTCGATCTGGGCCAGCACCTGATTGGTGAAGCTGCACGACATCACGAAGCTCGGATGACCGGTCGCGTTGCCGAGGTTAAGCAGTCTTCCCTCGCTCAACATGATGATCGAATGCCCGTCGGGGAACACGAACTCGTCGACCTGCGGTTTGATGTTGACCCGCTGGACATCGGACATCTTGGCCAGGCCGGCCATGTCGATTTCGTTGTCGAAGTGGCCAATGTTTCCAACTACGGCCTGGTGCTTCATCCGAGCCATGTGCTCGGCTGTGATGATGTCCTTACAGCCGGTAGTGGTGACGTAAATGTCGGCCTCGTCGAGGACAGCCTCGAGCGTGTTGACCTCGTAACCCTGCATTACCGCCTGCAATGCACAAATCGGATCGACCTCTGAGATGATCACACGAGCACCCTGGCCACGCAGCGACTCCGCACAGCCCTTGCCTACATCACCAAACCCGCACACCATGGCTGTCTTGCCGCCGATCATCACGTCGGTGCCCCGGTTGATTCCGTCGATAAGCGAGTGTCGGCATCCGTAGAGGTTGTCGAACTTCGACTTCGTGACTGCGTCGTTGACATTGATTGCCGGGAACAACAGCTCGCCGGCTTCTTTCATCTGATAGAGACGATGCACACCGGTCGTCGTTTCCTCGGACACGCCACGGATACCGCTTGCGATCGGGCCCCAGATCTCTCCCTCCGGCTGGAGGCGGGCCAACATCTCGAGTACGACCTGCCATTCCTCGGCATCATCATCGGTCGGAGCCGGCACAGCCCCAGCCCGCTCGTATTCCGCACCCTTGTGAACGAGCTGTGTGGCATCGCCACCATCGTCGAGAATGAGGTTAGGACCGCCGTCGGGCCAACGAAGAACCTGCTCGGTGCACCACCAATACTCTTCGAGTGTCTCACCCTTCCATGCGAACACGGGAACGCCCTGGGGGTTGTCGGGTGTACCTTCGGGACCCACAGCAATCGCTGCTGCGGCATGGTCCTGTGTAGAAAAGATGTTGCAGGAGGCCCAACGGACCGTTGCGCCAAGGGCGGTCAGAGTTTCGATCAGGACCGCTGTTTGGATCGTCATGTGCAGCGAACCCGTGATGCGGGCGCCCGCCAATGGCTGATCGTCGTAATAGCGCGCCCGAAGCTTCATCAGGCCCGGCATCTCGTGTTCCGCGAGGCGGATCTCGTTGCGACCGAACTCGGCCAGCGAGAGGTCGGCGACTTTGAAGTCGGTGAACGGCATAAAACAGCTCCTGTTGTTGTCCAAGTACACGCGCTAGGCGCGTAGCCACGCGCGGCGACGCCGAACGTGTTGCACAGGGCTGGGGTCGTCTGACACCGTTCGTATCAGCCTGCGACCTTTGAGTGTAGCGCCGCTGTCACAAGCACCAAGAGGTGTGCGATCTCCACACGATCAGGTTGAGCACCCAATCGGTGTTCAGGCGCTGATCTTTTCGAAGGCGGGAACTGGGCCGGGATCGAGACCGGCCCGGATTGCCATCTTGAGCGTGAGCGCCTGCGCCATGTCCATGAGATCGAGAAGCTGACCCAACCAACCGACACCGCCCGCCCGAAGCTCGCTCACCTCGCCAACCACCTCGACGAGTACGTCTTCGTACTGAGCAAAGAGCACGTCGTGTCCAGCCGGTTCGAAATCGTGGCGCAACAGCAGCGCCGAGAAGACCTGCCGGGTGATGTCGCCATGCAGGCCCCAACCCGCCACGTCCGAACGGAGGGCTTCACCGAGCTCCACGTCGAATGAAGGTGTCTTCATGTCGGCGTTGAGTAACCCTTTCGTATAGTTCGCGGCTGTCGCTCCGAGCCACCCCGCGCCGTGAACAACCGGCCAGGTTGATCCGATGTTGCGCGCTGCATCCTCGATCGCACTCACACGCGTGGCGTCTTGTCGACGTGTTGCCAGCCCGTCGGCGATCACCTCAGCATCGACGACATCACCCAGGCCGTACCGCGCTGCGACCGTCGCTGCTGCGGCGAGCAGCACAGGAACATCGCCCCGTTGGGTCGGGCCGCAGCGTACGGGCACGACCGAAGCCGTGTCCCCAGGTCGCACCGGCGGGTGGTCGCCGATCACGACCACGGTTGCGTCGGTCTCGCTCACCGTACGCAGCTGGTCGAGCGCGGAGACGTCTCCGGGTGCGACGCCAACCGCCAGCACGGTTACGCCACCGTGTACCCAGCCAAGTCGATCTGTCCGGCCCGCAGCTCTTACGCGACCCCCGCGAGCGCCAACCGCTCCACAGAGCGCCTCAGCGACAGCACCCGCCGAGCTTCCTGGCACAATCAACAGTTCGGGGACCCGGTCGGGTTCGGCGACGACGAGTTCAGCGGCGACCGCCACCGCATCGCGGATACGTCGAGGCATGGACTCATGCGCCGTGCCGAGACCCAACGAGTCGGTCATGCGGCCGGATCGAACGTGGGAGCAATCTCCTCGGTTTCGACAAGCGCCATCAGGCGGTCGTGCTCGGCGGACTCGACCGTGGTCGCCTCGTCGATCAACATCACGGGGATGTCGTCGTCGATGCGATACGTGCGGGTCAGTCGAGGGTTGTAGAGCACCTCTTCGCTTTCGAGGTAATACAAAGGACCTTTGTCCTCTGGGCAGGCCAGTACTTCCAACAGTTTCGGGTCAAGTGTCATCGGTAGTCTCCTCGTTCATCCGATCAATGCGCGGACTTCATCCACGCGTGCAGCGCACTCGGCTGCGGTTGCGGCCTCCACATTCAAGCGAAGCAGCGGTTCGGTGTTAGACGCACGCAGATTGAACCACCAGTCGCCCTCATCGACGGTCAGTCCGTCGAGATGATCGATCGCCGCGTCGCCAAAAGCGGCCTCGATGCGCACCAGCACCACCGCAGCGTCATCCACACGAGTGTTGATCTCACCCGACGCCGAGTATCGATCGAACGGTTCGAGCATCTCTGAGAGCACTCCCCCGTGAGTAGACATTGCGCCGAGCGTCATCACCGCAGCGATCAATCCGGAATCGGCACGGTAGTTGTCAGCGAAGTAGTAGTGCGCCGAGTGCTCGCCGCCAAATACAGCGTTCGTTTCGGCCATCATCGCCTTGATAAAGGAATGCCCCACCCGAGAACGAAGAGGAACACCCCCCGCCTCGGTGATCACCTCGGGAACCGCCTTAGAACAGATCAGGTTGTAGATGACCGAACCGCCGGGATTGCGCCTCAAGATCTGATCGGCCAGCAGTGCTGTCGTCAACGACCCCGACACTCCGCCGGCGGCCTCATCGACGAGGAACACCCGATCGGCGTCACCGTCGAACGCCAGTCCGATATCAGCCGATTCGGCGAGCACCCTAGCCTTGAGGTCGATCTGATTTTCCGGGTTAATAGGATCCGCAGGGTGGTTGGGAAACGTTCCGTCGAGATCGCCATACATGAGGTCGAGGCGACACGGCAGACCGTCAAACACCGCCGGCACAACAAGACCACCCATACCGTTCGCGGTGTCAGCCACAACGTGGAACGGCTCTAGAGCATTGAGATCAACAAAAGAACGGACGTGATCGGCGAAGGCCTCGAGAAGATCGACCGAGCGCACGCTGCCTTGTTGTTCGGTAGGCACCAGAGCCTGGCGGGATGCTTCTTTGATCTCGACGAGACCGCTGTCCACACCAATCGGCCGTGCCTTGGAGAGGCAGAGCTTGATGCCGTTGTACTCAGCCGGGTTGTGCGAAGCGGTGAAGACCGCTCCTGGCATGTCGAGGGTGCCCGAGGCGAAGTACATCATGTCGGTCGAACACAACCCGATCGTCGTCACCGACACACCCTGAGACGTCACGCCCTCGATGAATGCCTCGACGAGTTCGGGACCCGACGGCCGCATGTCATGGCCGATGACGATCTCATCGCCGCCGTCGTCATGGCTCGCGACGAAACGTGCGAAGCTCGCGCCGATCGCGCGGGTCGTGGAAGCATCGATTTCGGCCCCGTAGACGCCGCGAATGTCGTATGCCTTGAAGATCGCGTCGAGGTCACCCATGGGCGATGAGGCTACCGACTGGGTGCTCCCAACACGTCATGCTCAGCGGGTGTCAAAGCGTAGAGCCCGCGACGGGAGTTATGCCTGATGCGCAGCAGATCACTGAACAGGCGCACCGTGTCGCGTCCGATCCGTACGGTCGAGCGTTCAGAGTTCGACACCGAAACGGGAACCTCGACAAGACTGATCCGGTAACGCTCGACGAGATGCAGCAACTCGACATCGAACGCGAAACCGTTGATCCTAGTGTGGGCGAACAGCACCTGCGCCACGTCGCCGCGGAACGCCTTGATGCCACATTGTGTATCGCGATACTGGCCGATCAACAGCAGGTGTGTGGCGAGATTCACAACCCTCGAGCCCATCTCGCGCAGCAGACCCCTGCCGACGATCTCTGTAGCACCGGCATGGCGACGTGAGCCGATCGCCACGTCATAACCCTGCTCGAGCCGCTCTATCAGCCCAATGAGCTGGGCGGGTTCATACGCGAGGTCAGCGTCGGTGAACGCCACGAACTGACCGGTCGCCGCCCGTATTCCCGCGCGCACCGCTCCTCCCTTTCCAAGGTTCGCTTCGAGCCTGATCACCTGATCGGCGCCGGCCTCGCGCGCAGCCTCGGCGGTGCGGTCGTCGGATCCGTCGTCAACGACCACTATCTCAAGATCTGAGCGGGCGACGCACACAGCCAATTCCTCGCCAAGACGAGCGACGGTCTGACCAATGCGGTCCTCCTCACAGAGGGCTGGCACGACGACGCTAATCCGGTAGGGAGCAGGGGCCAGCGGCCTGTCTGCTGGACGGTCAATCTCGCTACGCAGAATCCGTAGCAGAAATACGCGGTAGAACAACGCCCGTACCGACGCCGCACACGCAACCGCTAACAACTTGACCGGCAACGGGTCTACGTCATCAAGCGAGGTGACGATCAACAGGTCTATCGCTCCCGCTCCCACCACCACAGCGCGAAATTGAATCCGTTGAGCAGCACGAGCCCGATCAGGACCGGGCCGAGCGGGCGCAGGTCGGCCTCGCGGCCCATCGCGGCCAGCAGCAGGCCGACCGCGATCGCCGTGGCGATGACGGACGCGGGCAATGGGTCGATGATGGCGCGCCATTGGTCGTGGCGCAGGCGCTGGGCCTGCTGCGGGTCGTCGCCCGGCACCTGCCAGGCCGTGGCAAGCAGGCGTTTGGCCGCGTGCAGCCGCGGCCGGGCCGGTGCGGCCGCCGGGGGTGGCGAAGCTGGGGGCGCAAGCATGGCGGGCCGATCCTAGGCGGCACGGGCCTGCCGTGGTTGTGACGCAATCCCGCAGATCGGGTTTACTTGGTCGCGCCGCGATCGGGCGCGGCCCGCCTCAGCGGTCGGGTGCGGCCTCGCGCAGCATGCGCTGCATCAGCGTGAAGAAGCGGTCGTAGAACTCGCCCGCCGGGATGGTTTCGGACGCCACCTTGACCATCGAGTCCTGGGTGGATGACAGCGGCACCGAGATCGAGCCCAGCGCGCTGACGCCCAGGCTGGCGGCCTGGGCGCTGCGCTTCAGGGCATAGCGGTCCTGCTGGGCGCTGACATAGGCGGTGGCCACCTGCTGCCTGGGGCCGTCGCCGACGCAGACGACGTGGAAGCTGATCTCGACGTGCACCTCGCCCTCGGGCTGGAAGCTCTTGGCCCCCTGCACCAGCCCGCCGCCGGCCTTGCTGATGACATAGCCCTGGCTCAGCAGCGCACGGCGTGCGGCCTCGCAGGTGTCGTCGAGGCTGGCATCGAACAGCCGCGAGAAGGTTTCCTCGGCGGCAAAGTTCTCGCCCTGGTAGACGGGCTTGCGCGGCTTTTCCGGCAGCGAGGGCAGCAGGGAGCAGCCCGCCAGCAGCAGGCCGAGCAGCGCCAGGGGGACGAGGGAGCGGAAGCAAGGCATGGCGGATTATTCCGTCGGCAGCGGGTGCCGGGTTGCTGGAGCCGGGGCGGCGGCCCCTGCCAACGCGGTGGCGGCCGCGCCCGATGACAGCGCCGCCACCGACCGCGCCACGCCGCCGGCCAGCCAGCCGCTGGCGGTGCCCGGCCGCCAGACGAGGTGCACCTGCTCGACGCATTCGTAGGGGCAGTCGCTCACGGCCAGGCGCACCAGGCCGGGGGTGTCGGCCAGCGCAAAGTCGGGCAGGTAGGCCAGCGCGCGGCCGGCCTTCACCAGGGCGATCAGCAGCGGCAGCTCGTCCAGCCAGTAGCGGATGCGCCGCGGCAGCTGGT
>JADFOM010000293.1 GCA_022562835.1 Acidobacteriota bacterium
CGGGTGAGGGATGGCACGGCGCCCGCGATGTCGGCATCGACGAGACCGTTCGTTTCGAGGGCGACATCGACCCAGCTGACGAAGCTGCTCTCTTCGCGCTCGACTGCGTCGCTGCGGAGCAAAGAGCCACACGTCTCGGCCTACGGGCCAGCCATGGAGCCATCGAACGTTCATGTGGTTACCGGGCTGCGTTATCGCCGGCGCGTTCGGTGAGCTGACTCAGGCAGACCTCGACGTGCGACATCGGCAGGTGATGACCCGCTCCGGGAATCAGCGCAACAGCCGTGTTCGCGCCAGCGGCCGAGGTGGGTTTGATCGCCGACCCTGTCGTCGCTGCCCCATGTCAGGTCGACGCGAATTCCGAGCTCGTCCAGCTCAGCGAGCAACCCCTGCCAGTCCGTCTCGATGACCAGGTGACGCTCTTCGTCGCTGTCGCCGCGGGCGCCGGCGGGTACAACCACAAGGGTGCTAATCCCACAGATGAACAGAGCCCCGGACGACCCTGCGCTGACTTCCCGCTTCCGCACGATCGTCACCGGCGAAGCGGGTGGTCTGGTCGCCGTGTTGGTCGTGACAGCGTTCCTCATGGGAGCCGCGTCATGACCCGTTCTGTGCTTCTCGACAAGCGCTTCCTACCTATCGCCGCTGTCGTTGCGATGGCTGCGCTTGTCGGAGCCTGCAGTTCAGGTGACTCCGCACCGACAGTTCAAACCGAGACGGGTGGCATCGACGGCGCGGTGGTCTACTCCACGAGCTGCGCGTCGTGTCATGGTGCTGACCTACAGGGGACCGATAAGGGCCCATCACATCTGTCGACCGTTTACGAACCGAATCACCACACAGATGACGCGTTCCGATCTGCGATCGCGAATGGTGCGCCGCAACACCATTGGAATTTCGGAGCCATGGAACCGATCGAGGGACTTTCCGACAACGAGGTCGAGGCCGTCATCGCCTTCGTCCGTTCCGAACAGGAACGACTTGGATTCGAGGAGTAGCCCGGGCGACAGGACAACCGTCTCCGTCGCTTGTTCCATCCCGAACCACAATGCAACCCTCAACGGATGTTGCCTCTGAAGTGTCAATTCGAACTGCGCCTGCATCGGCACGGCATGAGCTTCCGGTGGCGAGACCATCCATTGGCACGGAGTCCGTGTGCCCAACGCCGTAGACAATGTCCCGGGCGTCAACCAGCACACCGTCGCAGCGTGCAAGACCCTCACCTACGAATTGACCCCCGTCGATGCGGGTCCGTGCCGTTGCGTCTATCCGTCTGTCCGTGATAGCAACGGAGCTTGCTCGCCGTCACCACCGCCGTCCAGGCCGATGCTGGACTCGTGACTATCCTTGCGCTCTCGTTCGGGACCGGCTTGATCCACGCGCTCGATGCCGATCACGTCGCCGCTGTGTCCGCGCTGGCATCCCGAGGAATCCGTTGGTCGAAGGTCATGCGTGTATCGTGCGCTTGGGCCGTCGGTCACGGGGCCACTCTTTTGGCGGTCGGGATCGCCGTCTACGTGGTCGGCATCGCGATCCCCGAGGATCTAGCGGGACTCGCCGAGCGCAGTGTCGGGCTGATCCTCCTGGCGGTGGGGATATCGGTCCTATTCCAACTCGCTCGGCGGGGGGTGCACCTACATACGCACTCACACGACGACCTCCCGGCTCACGCGCACCTGCACACCCACAATGACCCCGTTCACCACGATGAGGACCACCGCCATGAGCATCGTGCTGTCCTCGTCGGATCGGTCCACGGGCTTGCAGGGTCGGCGCCCCTACTGGCGCTGATCCCGCTCAGCCAAGTTGGCTCTCCAGCGGCAGGGATGGCCTACCTCGGGGTCTTCTGCCTGGGTGTGTTCTTTGCCATGGCGGTCTTTGGCGGGCTGTTCGGCGGGCTGCTGGGCTGGGGGTCACGGTCCAGCCGGTGGTTGCTGAGCGGCGTCCAGATCGTTACCGGGACGGTCTCTGCGGTCCTCGGGGGCTGGCTGCTACTCGGAGGCTGAGGAACATTTCCGCCTGACCTGGACAGCGTCTGGAGCGTTGGGCTGTCGGGCCACCATCCCACGCCGCGAGATCCCAGGGCGCCACCGCCTCGAGTTCGTCGACAACCGCACCAACGGTTGGCGCAACAAGGTCGCACTCGAACGAACCTAGGCTGAGCCAATGTCACCACGCTCCGCTTTCCTGTCCGACGACATCGCCGCCTACCTGAGTGCGCACAGCCCGGATCCCGACGAGGTCCAGCGGTCGCTCATCGAACAGACCGCCGCGCTCGGTCCCTTTGCAACCATGCAGATCGGGCCCGATCAAGCAGCGTTCATGAGCATCCTCGTGGCGACGATTTCACCGTCGTTTGCCGTCGAGATCGGGACGTTCACCGGCTATTCGTCGCTGGCCATTGCCCGCGCGTTGCCACCGGGCGGTCGCCTGCTGTGCTGTGACATCTCCGAAGAATGGACCGCTATAGCACGCGAACACTGGCAACGTGCCGGCGTCGAGGACCGCATCGACCTGGTGATAGCGCCGGCCAACGAGACTCTCGAGAACCTCGATGACGACCAGCCAGTTGACTTCGCGTTCATAGACGCCGACAAGACCGGCTACCTCGGGTATTACGAGTCGCTGATCGAGCGGTTGAGTGAGCGTGGCCTCATCGCAGTGGACAACACCCTGTGGTCGGGCAACGTCGTCAACGACAACGACGAGTCAGACGACACCGTTGCGCTACGCGCGTTCAATGACCATGTCGCAGCCGATCCGCGGCCGAGAGTGTCATCGTTCCGATCGGTGATGGTGTGACCTTGATACGGCGTCGCTGAGTCGGTTTGTTGGGCCCGGTAGGGCCGATGACCTCAAGCTGGGCCCTTCGTTTGAATTAGTTCTACTGTGTGTCATGCTTCGTTCTCTGGTATTTCGGTTGATTGTGTTGTGTGTTGCTGCGATGGCGTTGTCCGCGGCATTGTCGCCTGTGTCAAACGCAGCCGCGCCGAGTAGTGGTGGAGAACCGGGCTCGTATGTAGCGCCGCCGCCCAGTGGGGAGTATGTGCCGCTGTCGCCGGTCCGGTTGCTCGACACACGAAACACCGGCGCGGTCGGCCCACAATCCAGAATCGATGTGAAGGTGACCGGCGTGGCCGGGGTCCCAGCGGGCGCGACCGCGGTCGTGTTGAACATCACCGCCACACAAGCCACCGCGGAGTCGTTCGTCACAGTGTGGCCCAACGGTGCCCCGAGACCGACCGCATCGAACCTCAACACCAGCAACGCCCTACCAACCACAGCGAACCTCGTCATCGCCAAAGTCGGAGCCGACGGCAAAGTCTCGCTCTACAACCACGCCGGAAACGTGCACCTCATCGCAGACATCGCCGGCTTCTACCAACCAGACTCGGGTTATGTCCCGCGTTCACCCGCGCGGCTGCTTGACACACGCAACACCAGTCCGGTGGGACCCCAGTCCAGCATCGACCTCAAAGTCACCGGCGTCGCCGGGGTCCCGGAGAACGCGACCGCTGTCGTGTTAAACGTCACCGCCACACAACCCACCGCCGAATCGTTCATAACCGTCTGGCCCAAAGGCACCGCACGACCCAACGCGTCGAACCTCAACACCAGCACCGCGCTGCCAACCACAGCGAACCTCGTCATCGCCAAAGTCGGAGCCGAAGGCAAAGT
>JADFOM010000294.1 GCA_022562835.1 Acidobacteriota bacterium
TATCCGATTAGCGGACACTATGGGCTTTTTGCTTGAATCAACCCGTAAATATTCGCTGCAGTTTCGCCTTTTTTAGCTGAGAAAGTCAATCTGCAGGCTAGCATTGGCTGCCAGGTCCCAATCCTGAGATGAATATGACAGGATTTTGCCTGGAATCGGACGAAACCTTTTTATTTAATTTGTCGTCAGTGCAGCCAGGATATGCTCAAGGGCATCATTTGCTAGCGCGACGAGCTCATCATCCGTCCGATCCTGGATCGGGTGGGGGACAAACACAGCCGCCGGGTCAACCCCCAGCGCATTGGCCTGCGTCTCGGCCGCCTGGATGAATTCGGTTGATGCTACGAAGACCGCCGGCACGCCGCGGCTCTCAAGATCGGTGATGTCGTGCACACTGCACGTCGTGCACGATCCTCAATCGGCGAGCGCTTCGATCACCGCGTCGCAAGAGGTTGCGATCTCGTGGCGCAGATCGACCGGGGCAGGTTTGGCGAATGTCGGCTTTGCGAATCGTTTGACCGTTACGTCGAGGTCGCGAAGACGCTTTTCGACGCGGTCGAGGAAGACGTTGCCGCGGGGCTTGGAGATGTCGAGGAGGCCAACGGTTAGACCGGTCAACGACTCTGGCCGCGGCACACGATCGCGTGCGATCGGTGTGGCTTCATCGGTTGGATCGAGAACTGTGGTCATCGTGTGATCTCCTTGGTTACCGGAATGCTCCCGCCGGGGCCGGAAAGCCATCCACCGATGATCGATGAAAACAACCCAGCCGGACCTCCAGCATGCACGATATTGAGCCCGCCGTCAGGGTTGAACTTTGGAAATTCCAGTCCCGCCATGGTGGCTGGTATCCCCTCGTCGATGCCATCCGCGCCCGCGATGATGTCGTCGGTCTGCACCAGCATGTCCCGATTGAGGGCTTCGCGGAACTGTGCCTTGGACCATCCCGCCTCGCGATAACGCTCGGCGTGTTCGGGTGATAGCACCAACATGGCGTCCATTCCCATGACAATGCGCGGCGTCACCGTCGAGAGCATCATCTTTGCGAGCGAACGGGTCAGCGACTCTGGTGTGCGCGATACCTGGTCGAGCATCAGCCGCGGTCCCTCTCCGCAGAACGCTGTGATCGTGGAGGTAGACGGATCAAAACCTTTTTCGACCGCCATCGACTCCCAGGGCGAACCCTCTTCGTCCTCGGCGAAACAGAGGCCAAGTTTGCCGGGGTTGCCTTGAGCGGCTCGGTCGATTCCGCCCGGTGCTCCGCCCCCGATGTTGCGCACACAGAGCTGCACGGCTCGCCCGATCGTCGAGTTGGCCCTGTTGCCGTGCCCTAGCACGTTGATGCCGCTGTTCATGCCGATGTCTCGGCGGATCGGTCCGTTGACGACAAAGATCGGACCAACGCCCATCGTCGTGGCCAGTACCCCGTGAATGTTGAACTCGTCGGTGCAGATCGCCTCGAGCGCTGCAATGACAACCGGAAGGTATTCCGGAGCACAGCCCGCCATCACTGCGTTGATCGCCAGCTTTTCGACGGTTGCCTCGGCAAGGTTGGGAGCGACGACGGCGACGATCTCATCCGCGGATCGGGTTGTACCGCTCAGCATGGCTGCGACACGTTCGGTTGTCGGAGGAACAACCGGTAGACCGTCGGTCCAACCTCGATCGAACATTGCCTCGTGCACGTCTTCTGCCGAACCGAACTCGATCCTGCGCGCACTCATACCAGAACCGCCGAAAGTGGCCTCCAGGCGGTCGACATTGTTGGGGTCGACGCTCAGAGAGCCGCAGCCGGGACGGTATTCGGGTAGTCCCTCGCCAAGGCTGTCGTCGCCCACGAAGGTCCGCCATTGGGCCACTTGCCAGCCAACTATGCGTTCGACCTCGACTCCGTCGACAACCCTGATCAGCGTGGGCACCGTTTCTATGTTGTGGTGCCAGGAGAACTCCAGCGTCGTATCAGCGCGCACCCAGCTGGCGTTGGCAGGGAATGAGGGGTCGTCCTGGGTGTATGTCGTCAGCTCACCGGACGCCGCGATCTCTTCGAGTACAGGGGCGACCAACTCACATGTCGGACAGTCGCGTTTGACGACGGCGATGATGCCGTTCCTCAACTCGGGAGACTGAGCGGTGTCCACCTCTTCACTCGACCCACTCGCGAACCTTCTCGATCAATTCGAGCGGGTTCGGTCCTACGGGTTGCAGCTGCAGAGCGGTTACGCCAGCGTTCTTGTATGCCAATACGCGGTCGCGAACACGGCCCTCGTCGCCGACCATCGCGGTTGCCTCCATGAAATCGGCGGGTATCAGTGCTTCGGCCTCCGCCTTGTTGCCCGAGAGGTACAGGTCCTGAATCTCGGCTGCTTCGGCTTCGTAGCCGTATTTGCAGAACACGTCGTTGTAGAAGTTCTTGCCCTTGGCACCCATGCCGCCGACATAGAGCGCAGTCATGGAGCGGCCACCGTCGCGAATCTTCTGGGCGACGTCGTCGTCACAAATCGCGATCGCTCCACCGGCTACTACATTCAATGGACCTAGCGATGCGTCACGTTTGGCGTTGCCGGCAGCGAGCGCGTCACCCCAGACCATCTCGGCCTTGTCCGGGTGATAGAACACTGGGATCCAGCCGTCGGCTATCTCGGCTGTCATCTCCACGTTCTTAGGCCCGAGACTTGCAATGTAGATCGGGATGTTGTCGCGGACTGGGTGGTTGATGAGCTTGAGCGGTTTGCCCAAGCCCGTACCTTGATCGGCAGGAAGTGGTAGTTGGTAGGACGCCCCGTCGTGTTCGACTCGTTCGCGACGCCAGACCTTGTGGCAGATGTCGATGATCTCGCGGGTACGTCCTAGTGGGCGGTCATAGGGAACACCATGCCAACCCTCGATGACCTGTGGACCGGACGCGCCGAGGCCGAGGATGAATCGACCACCGGATACGGCGTCAAGCCCGGCCGCGGTCATGGCTGTCAGTGTGGGTGTACGCGAATAGATGGGAAAGATGGCAGAGCCGAGCTCCATCGTCTCGGTGTTTGCAGCGAGGTACCCGAGGATGCTTACCGCATCGAAGCTGTACAGCTCAGCGACCCAGCCGATATCGATGCCGGCGCGTTCAAGGTCCGCCGCATCTTTGGCAGCCTGACGTGGGTCGCCGCTGTAGCTGAGCATCATCGAGAGTTTCATTCGGCCTGCCTCTTTCGACTGTTGTTGTGACACTATCTGGCACGACGGGGCTGCTCATAAACAGAGAGCATCGTCAGAGCGGAGTATTGATGCAGGAGATGAGGGCGAACGATGTCGCGAGCGACCTGATCGCGCTCGTCACCGAGAGTTTGCACCGCCTCGAAACCAATCATGCGCATGGTCTCGTGCTCCCGAATGTGTTTGCGGGTCATGTGACAGACGAGCTCGCATCGGCCGACCTCGCGTATGTCGCCGGGCTGTTGTCGTCGTTGGGTGTTGAAGAGATTGCGGGTGTATCGACAGCGGAGGTCTGCGTCGACGTGATCGGACTCCTCGATCCCAGTCGAGTGGAGGACTTTGCGGCGTACCGCATCGGCGAGACCGCGCTACGACTCGGGGGGCTCGAGGCCCTCGACGGAGACGTAGCAGAGCGAGCAGCCCTCGCTGCCCTGCCAACGGAAACGGTCCGGGCCGTTCGAGCTGGGGAACGTCCA
>JADFOM010000295.1 GCA_022562835.1 Acidobacteriota bacterium
CACCGCGCTGGATGAACCGGAACGCATCCCCGATCGCATGGGCGCCCGAGGCGCACGCCGAAACGGTGGCATAGTTCGGCCCTTTCGCCCCGAAACGGATCGAAATCAGGCCTGCCGCGATGTCGGGGATGAACATGGGTATGAAGAAAGGGCTTACGCGGCCCGGCCCGCGGTCCTTCAGCTGATCATGCTGGGCCTCCATCGTGGAGATGCCGCCGATTCCGCTGCCGAAGATCACGCCAAAACGTTCGGGGGCGACACCCTCGGGCGCGCCCTCGAGCGCCGCGCTGTAGGACTCCTCGATCACGCTCTCGGCGTCATCGCAACACTTGGCGCATCCTGGGCGGTGACGACCGAGGCGTTGCTCGACTCGGCACGGGCTTATGTGGTGCGCGACCAATTAGACCTCATACTGCCGGTCGGGGCGACCATCTCGCTACTAGCCCTCGGCGGTGACGCAAGGGGCGTATCGACTAGGGGACTCGTCTACCCGTTGCGCGATGAGATCCTTTCAGCACATGCTGCGCGCGGTGTCTCCAACCAGGTCGCTCGTCCCGACGTATCGATTCGAGTGAGATCTGGAACGGTGCTGGCGCTGCACGCGGTGGTGCACGAGGTCTAGTCATCCCGGTCGATCGTCGCTCGCGCCCAGAAGCGATCGCCATCGTGTTCGACCGTCACATCTAGGTCGAATGTCGCCGAAAGGTTCTTGTCGGTCATCGTCTCAGCGGTCGGCCCGGACGCGACTACGTGACCATCTCGCAACATGATGACCCGCGAGAATCCGGGTGCGATCTCCTCGACGTGGTGTGTAACCAGAACCATGGTGGGACCGTCGCTGCGCACGGCTATTTCGGCCATCGTTGCGACGAGAGACTCGCGCGCTGCGAGGTCGAGGCCGGCCGCCGGTTCATCGAGGAGTAGCAGCTTCGGGTTGGACATCAACGCCCGAGCCAACAGCGCTCGCTGACGCTCGCCGACAGACAGAGTGGCAAACGCCCGACGACCCATGTTCTCGCAGCCGACGAGATCGAGCAGCTCATCGGCCCGGTCGTGGTCGTCGGCGTCATATTCGTGCCACCATGGTTCTAGGGCTCCGTGACGAGCGGTGACCACGATGTCGTGTGCGCTCAGGGTTGGTCGAAGAAGGTCTTGCACGGACCCGCCGAGCAACCCGATCCGAGACCGCAGGGTTCGTACATCGGTGCGGCCCAACTGCTCGCCAAGCACCTCGACGGATCCCGAAGCCGGGTGAACATACATCGACAACAGCCCGATCAGTGTTGACTTTCCCGATCCGTTCGGTCCGAGCACGACGTGGTGTGCGCCGGGATCGATGCGCAATGACATTCGCGACAGGATCGTGGTCCCATCCGGCGCCTGCGCGACAACGTTGCGGAGCTCAGCGATTGGTCGATCAGCATCGTCTGGAGCTGCGGTCTTGATCATCCGACGACACCACGGATGATCAAGGCAACCCCGCCGGCAGCGGCAAGGGTCAACAACGCGGGACGGACCCAACCACGGTCGAGCACTTCGCGAAAGCGTCCGCCGATGACGAAACCAGCGATCGTTGGCAGAACGACGAGTGCCGCCAGGTCTAGATCCCGTGCCGGGAACGACCCGGTCAACGCGAGACCGCAGAGCGAGAAGCTGACCCCGATGAGGAAGAAGGTGGAGAGCGTTCCACGCACCTCGGGTCCCTCCTGTCGTTGCATCACGAGTGCCATGGGTGGTCCACCGATCGACGTGGTCGTGCCCGACAGCCCCGATGCGAAACCGGCGCCGATCAACGTCGAGCGGGTCTTGGCCACGTGGATCGGGGCAAGGCTGACCGCCACCGCGAGGAGGATCAACGCTCCGAAGAACACCCGCAGGTCCTCCTTCGCGAACGCGACGAGAATGGCAAGACCGATGAGTGCTCCGGGCACCCGGCCCGCAAGCGCCCAGCCTACGTCGTCCATCTTGGCGTGACCTCGCTCGCGCAGGGTCATTAGCAAGGTCAACACGAGCCCCATGACGAGCATCGGCCCCGGCAGAAAATCGGTGTCGATCACGGCCGCGATCGGTGCAGCGATCGTCCCGGCGCCGATGCCTGCAGCACTCTGGACAGCAGAGCCAACTGTCACGGCAAGGATGATGATCAGTATCTCCAAGGGGGTCAACGTGCGGCGCCGCCCTGGTCGATCCATGTCTGATACATCGCTGCGTACGAACCCTGAGCTGCGACGAGCTCGTCATGACTGGCGAACTCGGTGATGCGTCCGCCGTCGACGACAGCGATTCGGTCCGCTCGTTGAGCAGTGGCGAGCCTGTGCGCGACGATGATCGCTGTGCGGCCCTTCGACGCAACGTCTAGAGCTGTTTCGATCGTGGCCTCCGACTGAAGATCGAGGCTCGAGGTCGCCTCGTCGAGTAGAAGGATCTTTGGATTTGCGAGTAGTGCCCGGGCTAGCGCGATCAGCTGGCGTTCGCCGGCCGACAGCGAGGAACCGCGTTCATGGATTTGACTGTTGATGCCTTCAGGGAGCTTTGCGATCAGCCTTCCGAGGCCGACCGTCTCCGCGATTTCTGAGATCTTGGCGCTGTCCGCGTCGGGGTCGCCGTAGCCGATGTTGTCCGCGATGGTGCCATGGAACAGGAAGGGCTCCTGCGGCACGACGCCGAGCTGGGAGCGCAGAGACCGAAATGTCACCGACTCGATGTCCTGTCCATCGATCGATACGCGGCCTGCATCGGGGTCATAGAACCGTGCGATCAGCTTGGCGATTGTGGACTTGCCCGCTCCGGTCGGACCGACGACGGCGATCGTCTCACCGCCACGGATCGCCATGTCTATGTCATGTAATACCGGCGCATCGGCGTCATAGGAGAACGAGACGTGATCGAGTGAGATGGCACCCTCGGTGATCTCCAACTCGGTCGCGTCAGGCGACTGGGCTACGGCTGGCTCTGTGCCGAGCAGACCTGCCAGCTTCTTGACCGCCGACTGGCCCTGTTGGTAGGTGTTGTAGAGCTGAACGAGGGTTTGTATAGGCGCAAAGAACTGCGCGAGGTAGAGCACGAAGGCGGCCAATTCACCTATCTCGAGACTTCCATCGGCGATCATCTGCGCGCCGACCAACAGCAATACTGCACGCCCGATCGTGCCGATCGCCTCGGTCGCTGGTGTATAGATCGACGTCGCGCGTGCGGTGTACAGATTGGCCTCGAGGTGATCGCCGACGATGTTGGTGTGCGCGATCACGTTGTGGCGGCGACGATTGTGCGCCGCAATGACACGGATTCCGGCAAGACTCTCGGAGAGATCGCTGAGGATGTCGGCGATGCGGTCTCGAACCCGGTCGTATCCGATCTCGGCTTTGGTACGGAACCACAACGTCAATAGCAGGGTGGGAGGCACGATCACACCGATCGTTATCAGCGCGAGCTGCGCGTTGATCGTGAACAGGATCACTGTGATGACCACCAGGGTCAGGACCTGCACGGCCATGTTGACGAGTGCTTCCTGAAACAGAATGCTCAAAGCTTCGATGTCGCTGGTCATCCTCGCCATCAGCACGCCCGTGCGCCCGGAGGTGAAGAAGCCGAGTGGCTGGCGTTGGAGGTGGGCGAAGACGCGCACTCGAAG
>JADFOM010000296.1 GCA_022562835.1 Acidobacteriota bacterium
GCTACCGGCTTGATGAAGCCTCGCAACGACGCGGCGCCAGGTGTGTGGTCAGTGGTGCCGAGTGCGAGCGTCTGCAGCTCCTGGATCCGATCGGTGAGTGCAGCTTCGGTTGCCTCGAACTCGGCGACTTGAGCTTCCCAGTCAACGATGCGGGTTTCGAGTTCGCCCTTGACGTTGCGTTGCGTATCCACCCGCCGTTGGCGCTCGGCGAGCTCGACCTCGAGCGCGTCCCGCGCATTGGAGGCCTCCCGTTCTGCCTCATCGGCTGTCTCGATGAGAACCGTCTGGGTCAGCTCGAGGTCGCGTAACGCGTCGATCGAGTCGGCGTTGTTGCCCGACACGACCCTCAGCAGCTCGACCATTCGTGCAGCCTGAGAAGGATCCTGCTCGGTCAGCCAGTATGCGGCGTCGTCGATCCCCACTCCAATGAAGGCGTCGACGGCTTGTGAACGTGCCTCATCGCGTGCGAGTTCCACCTCTTTCGCGGTCTCTTTGGCCAGCGCACGCAAGCGCTTCGCCTCAGCTTCGGTTGTTTTCACCAACGCTCTGGCGGCCTCAACCCGTGCGCGCTGGTTGTCGACGGCTAGTTGCATCCCGTCGATCGCCGCGGCAACCTCATCGTCCTCGGCCTCGAGGAGTTCGAGCTCGTCTACCGCTGCGGCTTGAGCGGCGCGTGCATCATCACGCTGCGAGCGTGCATCGTCGATGTCAGGCTCGGCCCCCGCAGTTGTTACGGTCAGCCCAAGAGTGGCGGCTAGGGCAGCCGCGGCCAACACGCGCACTGCGCGGGTTGTCTTGCGAGTATCATGTTGCACTTCGTGGGTACCTCGAACTCGAGTTCACCCCCACTACCGCCCGGCGCAAACGATAGCCGAACACCGGCGCAAAGTGACGACATCGGCGTCCGACGTGACGTTGCACCTCCGACGGATCGGCTCCGCCCACGCCTATGACTCCAAACGATTCACCACACATCCCCAAGGATCCACGCTCATTGAGTGTGCCGGCTCCGTCAGATATCCCACCAAGCGGGACGACGGTGGATCCTGATGTACCGGCAACGGTTGGGACACCGGCGCCACAGCCGCTCGAGCCCGAGTTTGAGACACGTCGACGCCGTTGGCCAAGGGTTGTCGCTGTTCTCGCGTTCGTATCGATCGGACTGCTGGTCGGAGGCTTCTTCTACGGTCAGTGGGCCTGGGGCCGAGTCGAGAAGGTCGAGATTGCATCGCTCGGCGGACCCTCCGGCTCGGGGACGAACTATCTGATAGTTGGTACGGACTCCCGCGAAGGCCTGGAGCCCGACACGACGAACTCAGAGGTGATCTTTGGTGAAGGCGCAGCTGGAATGCGCAGCGATACCGTCGTCGTGCTCCATGTCGGCGATCAGAGCGCCATGATGGCGATTCCTCGGGACCTTCTCGTTACCGTCCCGGCCACCGGTGAGGAGGGGCGCATCAACGCAGCCCTGCGATCAGGCCCCGATGCGCTTGTCGAAACCGTGGAGTCGACGCTCGGTCTCTCCATCGATCACTACATGGAGGTCGACTTCGCTGGATTCTTGGACCTCGTCGACGCGGTCGGAGGAGTCGACATCGAGTTTCCCTATCCCGCGAGCGATGAGAAGTCTGGCCTTCTGATCGCGGAGGCCGGTGTACATCGTCTCAATTCTGACGAGGCGCTGGCGTACGTGCGGTCGCGCTCGTACACCGAAAGCCGCTACGGGAGTGAGGTGGTCGACGGATCGGCTGACCTCGGACGTGTCGAGCGCCAACAGGCCTTCCTGCGATCTCTGTTCGGACGAATGGGACGAGCGCGTAATCCACTGACGCTCAACAAGATGCTTCTCGCGCTCGGCGAGAATGTCGTGGTCGACAGCAGCATGTCGTTTTTCGACGCATTGGGAATGGCACGAAAATTATCTGGACTCTCACCCGAAACACTCGTGCTACCTACAACCCCACACACCACGACCGGCGGCGCCGCCGTTCTACTGCTAAACGAGGACGAAGCCGACCCCATTCTCGAGAGGTTTCGTTAGCAGATGCAGCCATCCAGCCACGTCCTCGTCCTCTAAGCATTGGGGTGAATGGGTCGATTGAGATAACTCATGGTCTTCTCGTCGATCGAATTCCTGTTTTACTTCCTCCCGGTCGTCTTGGGCGTCTACTTTCTCGCGGTCAGATTCGGATCAGCCCGGTTACCTAACCGCGTCCTGCTCGCCGCAAGCCTGCTGTTCTACACGTGGGGCTCTGGCGTGCTCGTCGGGCTACTGCTCATCTCCACCGCGGTCGACTACGTACTCGGCCGAGTTGTCGATGAGGCACGCGAACGGGGTGACGACCGCAGGCGACGCCTCGCAGTCACCGGTTCAGTGCTGGTGAACCTCTCACTCCTCGGCTACTTCAAGTACGGGGGGTTCCTCGTCGAGCAACTAAATGAGCTCGGGCTGGGCACGATCGCATGGGAGGGCGCCGCTCTTCCCATCGGTATCTCGTTCTTCACGTTCCAGTCGATGAGCTACACGATCGACATATCTCGTGGACGCTGCAAACATCTTTCGAACCCATTTGATTTCGCATTGTACGTAGCGCTCTTCCCGCAACTTATCGCGGGTCCCATCGTGCGTTTCCATGAGATCGCCGATGAACTCATCGATCGATCCACCCGTCTTGAGGACTTCGCTCAGGGCTCCATTCGTTTCGGTCACGGTCTCGCAAAGAAGGTCATCGTCGCAGATGCGGTCGCCGAGGTGGCCAACGCAGCGTTCTCCACCGACTCCGGCGACCTAACGTTCTTTGCCGCTTGGATCGGGATCGCCGCGTACACCGTGCAGATCTACTTCGATTTCTCCGGATATTCAGACATGGCGATCGGGCTCGGTCGAATCTTTGGGTTTCATTTCCCAGAAAACTTCAACCGGCCATATTCGGCGCTGTCGATCACCGATTTCTGGCGTCGCTGGCACATAACCCTGTCGAACTGGTTTCGCGATTACGTGTACATACCGCTCGGTGGCTCAAAGGGGTCCACCACCTCTACCTACCTAAACCTCGTCGCTGTGTTCATGCTCACCGGCCTCTGGCACGGCGCGAACTGGACCTTCCTCGTGTGGGGTGCCTACCACGGCAGCCTCATGTTGTTCGAGCGCGTGACCCGCACTCGGTACCTGGAGAAGGCGCCGTACCCCGTGCTTTCGAGGGTCCTGACACTGTTCTTGGTGATGGTCGGCTGGGTGATCTTCCGAGCGGATTCGGTGGCGGAGGCCTTCTCGTACCTCGCTGCGATGTTCTCCCCTGATGGGCTCGGCATCTCCGCAGCGGTCGAGCTTGCATTCGATACGCGCACCCAACTCGTTCTCGCTCTGTCGACACTCGTTGTGTTTCTACCTCGCGACTTCGTGATGGGGCGGGTGCTTGAAACCTCCCCGTCCAGACTCGTCACATATTTCCGCTATGCGCTCGCCGGCATCGCTGTCCCCTACAGCGCGATGTTGATCGCCGCTGGCACCTTCAGTCCTTTCCTCTATTTCCAGTTCTGAGATATTCATGTCACGACGACAATCCTTCATCCTCGCGGTGTTCTTTATCGTCTTCTTGACGGCGCCCATGGTCGCCCATATCGCTG
>JADFOM010000019.1 GCA_022562835.1 Acidobacteriota bacterium
CGTAACGTCGAACCCAGAACCGCCTGCTCTAGAAGGCTGTTCGCCGCCAACACGGCAACGGCGCCGGTCGCGGCGAGCGCACCGTTGCGTGTGACTTCGCCGAGGCGCAATCGACGCAGAGACGGCCAGATCATCACCACGCCGGCGACGAGGGCATAGATCATGGCCTCGGTGCGCATCGTGGCCGCCAACCCGAATCCGACACCGAAGAGCAGAGCGCGACGCCAACGTGTGGGTCGAGCCCGAGCATCGAGTGCAGCAACCACCCCCCAGGTCATGGCAGCGAGGCCCAGTGTGTGCTCCCACAGGTCGAGGGCGTAAATGGTCACCGGGCTCGCAAGACCGACGATCCAGAACGCCAGCCAATCGCGCCGCGAGCCCAGCCGATTGGCCAACGCGCGAGCCCCGAACGCGGCGGCAACTGCGCCCAGCATCGGCAACACCAGCGTGAGCCGGTAGCCGCCTAGCGAATACAATGGGGCCGAGACGACGATCATCGGAAGCGTCGTGACCTGCACCCACCGCTCCTCGAACTGAGTAGTGAACCAGAGCGGATGGATGGTGCCCTCGGGATCGGCGTCGGCGGCCCAGTAGCCGACGTCGAGGTCGAACTCGCCACCTTCGTCGATCGATTCGAGGGTCGCGACCTTGCCACCTGTATCGGTACCTAGAAAGCCTCCCGGGTCATTCGGCAACGAGAGCACGAATAGCGCGAACATGAGCACACACGCGGCTACCAGAGGCCTGGTCATCATTGCGCTCAAGCGAGCGGGCGGGGCGCCCTCATCGGGACCGGCCACGGCCCGTTTGGCACGCGTTGGTGCAGGGGTCATCGATTTCACGGCCACGAGTCCCCATCGGCACCAAAACTTCCTAGCTGAGCGCTGCCCCGGGTCAGGCCATCTCGCGCAGTTCGCGCTTGAGGTCCTTGATCTCGTCGCGCAGGCGCGCCGCGTACTCGAAGCGAAGATCGGCCGATGCGTCGTTCATTTCCTCGGTCAACGTCAAGATGAGGCGTTCGAGATCGTCTTCGGGCATGTCCGAAAAGTCGGCGCGGCGTGCTTCGCGTTTGCGCGACAGGTCCGGAACGGGTGCCTTGTCCTCAGATGGCCGGATGAACGACAAAATGTCGGTGACAGCCTTTCGGATGGACACGGGGTTGATGTCGTGCTCGAGGTTGTACGCCTCTTGCAGCTTGCGGCGTCGCAGGGTCTCCCCGATTGCGCGTTTCATCGAATTGGTTACGACGTCTGCGTACATCACGACCTGTCCGTCGACATTTCGAGCCGCACGACCGATCGTCTGTATGAGCGACGTCTCACTGCGAAGGAATCCCTCCTTGTCCGCGTCGAGGATCGCTACGAGCGACACCTCGGGTAGGTCGAGGCCTTCCCGCAGGAGGTTGATGCCGACCAGCACATCGAACTCTCCCAACCGGAGGTCGCGCAAGATCTCGATCCGTTCGAGCGTGTCCACCTCGCTATGTAGGTAGCGCACTCGCACGCCAAGTTCGAGCAGATAGTCGGTGAGGTCCTCCGACATCTTCTTGGTCAGCGTCGTCACCAGCACGCGATGGTCGCGAGACACACGATCGTTGATCAACTCCATAAGGTCGTCGATCTGACCTTTTGTTGGCTTGACAATGACCTCGGGGTCGATCAGACCCGTCGGACGAACGATCTGTTCGACGACCTGATCGGAGTGCTCGAGTTCGTACGCACTCGGAGTGGCCGACATAAACACACATTGCCCTACACGCTCAAAGAACTCGTCAAACCGCAGCGGTCTGTTGTCAGCTGCAGACGGAAGCCGAAAGCCATGTTCGATGAGAGTGGCCTTACGGCTCCGATCACCCTCGTACTGGCCATGGAGTTGTGGCACCGCAACGTGCGATTCGTCGATCACGATGAGGTAGTCGTCGGGAAAATAATCGAGCAACGTGTAGGGCGGTTCGCCGCGGTCGCGCCCATCGATTGGTCCGGAGTAGTTCTCGATCCCCGAACAAAACCCAACCTCGGCCATCATCTCGAGGTCGTACTCGGTGCGCATACGCAAACGTTGTGCCTCGAGGAGCTTTCCCTCCTTCTCGAAGATCGCGAGTTGGGTCTGCAATTCCGATTCGATTCGGGTGATCGCTGCCGCCATCCGCGCGGAACCAGTCGAGTAGTGGGTGGCGGGGAACACCACCAGATCCTGCGTGTCGCGGACGCGTTCACCGGTGACCGGATCGACGACCGTGATCTTTTCTATCTCGTCGCCGAACATCTCTATGCGCACCGCGTGTTCGTCATAGGCGGGATGCACTTCAATGGTGTCGCCTCGCACCCGAAACTTGCCCCGTATCAGGTTCATGTCGTTGCGTTCGTACTGCATTTCGACGAGTCGCCTGAGGATGTCGCGCTGCTCGCGTTGTTCACCGACGTTCACGCTAAGCAACTGCTTTTCGTACTCCTCAGGTGCACCGAGACCGTAGATGCACGACACAGAAGCGACGACGATCACGTCACGACGGGTGAGCAACGCCGACGTCGCGGAGTGTCGCAGTCGGTCGATCTCGTCGTTGACCGACGAATCCTTCTCGATGAAGGTGTCGGTTGTGGGCATATACGCCTCGGGTTGGTAATAGTCGTAGTAGGAGACGAAATACTCGACACGGTTTTGCGGAAAGAACTCCTTGAGTTCGTTTGCGAGTTGCGCTGCGAGAGCCTTGTTGGGGACCATCACCAGAGTTGGCCGCTGCACCTTTTCGATCGTCCACGCAATCGTGGCGCTCTTCCCACTACCAGTGATGCCAAGCAGTGTCTGAAACCGGTCACCACGTTCGATGCCCTCGCTCAGCTTCTCGATCGCCTCTGGTTGATCGCCCGCCGGCTCGAAGTCGGAATGCACCCTGAACGGCACCGCTCGGTCGGTCATCCCAGCACTCTATCGACGCTCTGTGACAGCCCTTAGGTCCCAAGGCCGATCAGATCGCCGACACATCGGGAATCTCAGGCTGTGATGATTTCTTGCATCCATGCCCAGCAGCGCTCGACCTGCCCGCGAAGTGCCTCAAGGTCGCCGTTGTTGTCGATGGTGAAATCGGTGTGGTTGAGACGCTCTTGACGGGTCGCTTGGTTGACCATCCGAGCCATCGCGTCCTCTTGGCTGAAACCCCGGTGTTCGATCAATCTGGCCAAGGCGACGTCAGGGTCGACATCGACGACGATAATTCCCGCCAGACCCTGATAATGCTCGGCGAGTTCCTTATCACCGGGGCGGACCAGGAGCGGGATGTCGAGCACGATCGGAACACCATCACTGACCGCTTCCTTACGCCGGCGCGCCATCTCCTCGCCTACCGCTGGATGAACGATGTCGTTGAGACGCTCGAGTTCGTCCTCGTCGCCGAAGGCGATCTCGGCAACCGCAGCACGATCGAGGGTCCCGTCCGCCATAACGATGCGGTCACCCCACTGTTTCACCATCTCTTCGAAGACCGGTTCGCCCGGCGCCTGGAGCACGCGCACGATCGCATTTGCATCAATGATCGCGGCCCCGTGCGCCGAGAGCAGCTCCCCCACCGTGCTCTTGCCCGAACCAATGCCACCGGTCAACCCGAATTCGCTCATGGCTCCACACTGTAATTGTCGACCGATGGGTCACGGTCGACGACTTGTAGCAAAACGTAGAAGGGAGGCGCCATGGGCGCCTCCCTTCAAGTTTGAACTAACTGATCAGAAGATCAGCCTGCAACTGCCGAGCCAACTTCGCTGAGCGAGTCGTTAGCCGCTCCACCAAGAGCCTGAACGGCTGCGATACAGACAACAGCGATCAGAGCGACGAGCAGGGCGTACTCCACGAGGGAGGCTCCACGCTCATCGTCGATGTGGGCCTGAATCCAGGTGCTGAGAAATTCAAAAGAGGTCTTCATTGGTTTGGACTCCATTGGTTAGAGGATCAGCCAATGTGGCCTCTCCGATTTATGCTGTCTGCACATAACATCGGCGCGACCATTGCGCTTCTCGATAGGCAATACGACCCAAAAGTGTGGAGCGCAGGCACTACAGATCAATCCAGGTGAACGATTCCCATGCGCACTGCGGCAAGAACTGCCTGAGTACGGTCACGGGCGTCCAACTTCTGGTAGATCGAAGCGAGATGATTCTTGACCGTCTTCTGACTTATGTAGAGACGTTCAGCTACCTCTGGCGTCGAGCACCCATCGGCGATCAACTGCAAGACCTCTTCTTCACGCTTGGTCACGACGCGCTCCTCCTTTTGAGGACGATCGAGGCGGCGGACTTCGTCCAACATCGACGCAGCGAGCTGAGGCGACAACGCTGTGTCGCCCGCAGACGCCATGCGGACCGCGGAGGCGATTTCGCTCGTCGAACAGTCCTTTATCAGATATCCCGTCGCTCCGGCGCGGATGGCAGAGGCGAGTACCTCCTGGTCGGCATGCATCGTAAGCATGACCACCCGGGTATTCTCCAGCGCAGCACGTACTTGACGGCACGCTTCGACACCATCGAGCTCAGGCATCGTCACGTCCATGAGGATCACGTCGGGACGGTGCTGTTTAGCGAGCATCACTGCTTCGGCACCATTACGTGCCTCCGCAACAACGTCGAAGCCCTCCTCGGTCATCGAGCGACTCAGTCCCTCGCGCAGTAGTTGGTGGTCGTCGGCAAGCATCAATCTGATGGTCATGTCAGTCCCTGTCCCCGTTCTTGAGTGAGGTCTCAGTTCCATCGGCACAAGGCGGATCGATAATGAGGACATCGAACTATTCAGATTTTGCAAACTGGACCGAAGGCATCGTCAACTCGCAGCACTAACTAGACACCAAGCACGCAGCGCACCGTTGTTCCAGCCCCCGGTTCGCTCATTACGTCGAAGCGCGCGCCAATGCTGGCGGCCCGCTCGCGCATGCCCATGATTCCGAAGGAATCATTTCGTCCGTCTTCGCCGACACAGAATCCCTTGCCGTCATCAACGATCATGAGTACAGCGTCGCTGCCCTCGCACAGCCAGCTCACTTCCACATGGGCGGCTTCGGCGTGTTTCTCAATATTTACGATCGCCTCCTGCGCTATGCGCCACATCTCCCGTTCCTGAAGAAGCGGAAGACGATCGTCTGATTCGAACCTGAGTTCGATCTTGAGACCGGTGCGCTGCTCGACACGATCTGCAAACACACGCAGTGTCTCTGCAAGCCCGTTGTCCTCGTTTACATCGGTACGGAGGTCATAGAGGGTGTCGCGAACCTCACCGATCACATCGCGAATATCGCCGCGCAGCCGTTCGACCGACATGCCGACCTCCTCACCCTTGGCGCAGGTCTTGCCCAGCCGGTCCAACTCAAAGGCAACGTATGCCAGCGACTGGCCGATCCGGTCGTGCAGGTCGCGCGCGATCCGCGTCCGCTCCTCATTGGCACCTACGGTCCGCAACCGCCTGAACCATCGCGCGTTGTCGATTGCCAGCGCCAACGGTTCGATGAAACCGTTGAGCAGTTCGACATCTCGGTAGGTGAACCTGTTTGGTTCACGATTTTCTAGCGCGAGTAAACCTATCAACGAACCACGCGCGGGCAGGACGCTGTAGAGACCCGAGCGTGCACCCTCCATCAGTCCGGGTTGGCCCGCTGCATGTTCTGAGACCTCGATGAGGCTGTTGTCCGCGATGGCCTGCTTGAGTGCCATCGGCAGCTCGGTTGGCCCAATATGTGCGGGCAGAGCGACGCCCTCGCTTCGCACGACTTCCCAGGTTGCGTCGGTCTCGTCGAAAATCATGATCGTGACCGCGTCGAACTCGCAGAGACCGCGCAGACGGGTAACGGTGGTATCGAGCACGTCGCCCATGTCGAGCGACTCGGGCAAGCTCTGAGTAACCCGATGAAGGCTGAACAACAATGCGTTCGCATCGGAAAGACGCTCCACACGATCGAGAGCTAACGACCTCTCCCGGTCCGCCTCGCCAGAGATGCGGCGTGACCAACCGGAGATGAATGCGACCAACACCACGATGCCGGTCCACTGAATAGCCAGCTCGAGGTCATCTGTAACCCATGTGTCGCTGAGGATGATGCCGGACAAGATGCCGGCGATCGCGGCCAGGCCTAGACGGAGCGCGAAGCCGATACCACCAATGAATCCGGCGATCGCGACGGGTGTGACGATCGTGGCCAGAAAAGGCGAGCTGAACCCCCCGGTTGTGACGATCGCGAGTGCGGGCAACAAGGCCTCGACGATGATACGGGTCTTGCCGGCTTCGGTGTCGGCGAGCGCGGAGGGGGCAACGGTGCGGTACACGCTGAGAGCAATAAATAGAATGGACCACGCAAGTATGCCGAGGTCGCCGTCACGAAGGTCTTCGAGAGCGAGGCCGATCGACACGGCTGTGGTTCCCCAGCTCAGCGCTGTGGCAGCTGGCGTGAATGGGCTTGGCCGGTCGAGTTTGCCGTTGCGGACCATGAGCTCGCGAATGTCGCTGCCGTCAGCACCACGACCAACTCGAGCGAGCGGACCTAGCCATGACCGCCTCCGATGCATGGTCGCGGCGCGCAGACGGTGAGCACTCGCGTGCTGCTTTGGGTCGCTGTCAGCGAGACCGAACTCGTCAATCATGCGCACGCTCCCGGTCGACAGACAACAGACCAATCGTCGTCGCTATATCGGATCTCCCAGCCAAGCTCAGATACGGCGAGTTGCACGAGTGGCTGGTCTGAGTTCCACAGCAGTGCATCGATGCTGTGTCGCTCTAGCACGTCGGACCATGTGTTGGTGCCGTCTCGCAACACGAGGTAGTCACTGATCAACGCTTCATCGTGGACCTCGAATCGGTCGTCGATAAAGACCGAAGCGTCCTCGCGGAACCTAAGCGTCAGGTAGTTTCCGACTACGTCTGAGTGGGCGAGGCGAAAATCAGCGTCGCGAATGTCTTCCTCCACCATCCAATCGACCGCGTTGACGGGATAACGATCGAGCGCATAGTCGGGCTTGGAGAGACTCACGACCCCCATCGCACAGAGTGCAACGCCCAGGATGATCGCGAGCGTCGGCGTTCGTCTAGACGAGCTAGCCGGCCTGTCGCTCGACTCGCCCAGCCCGGCTGCATCTTCGGAACCTGAGAATCCATAGGCGATCGCGGGCAAGGCGACCATCGAAGCCACTCCGACATTACGTGACGCCAACAGGGCCGCACCGAAGAAGACCGCTAGCGGCACGGCGAGACGCCACGATCGACGCATCATCAACGCGGTGCCCGCAGCAAATACCAAAATCATGAAAACCTGGGCCCAGCGCAACGAGAAGTCCGGTGACTGCCATTCCCGAATGTGACCCAATGCGTCAGATTTGCCCAGCAGATCCAGGGGAAACAGCAGAAACTTCGGACCGTACGGGTTCAACACCCCGCCGACCAGCGTGCCCAACAGCGCGAGACGTCCCACACGAATCGTCGAAGTTGCATCGACCCGGTCGAAGCGCGACCCCGCCCACATAGCGGCGATCAGGACCAGCCCCAGGGGGAACGATCCATGCGAGTTAACCCAGAGCCAGTACAGCGGCACCAGCCACCACGGCGAGCGCTGTTCGACCAGGCAGATCAGAGTCGCGCCGAATGCGATCAGGCCGATCAACAGCGGACGTTCGCTCCACATCATCCCGCCGATCACCAACGACGCAGCCACGGCTCCTGCTCGCACGACGATCAGTTGCGTGGCGGCGGTGAGGCGCCACGAGATCCAGCCAAGGGTGCTGCAAAAGGCCGCGGTCAGAACCCGCAGGCCCGTGGCGCCGAATACCTCATCGGTGATCCCGTAGAGCAAGGAGGCGAACCAACTCTGAACGACCCATTCGCCGCTCGACGTGAACGAATAGGGGTCTGAAGTCGGCACTGAATTTTGATCGAGAATCAGTCGACCGGTCGCGAGATGGGTGAAGAAGCTGTTGTCATTGAGGGCACGCAACCCGATCAACGCCGAGCAGCCAACGGCAAGCACGGCAAACACCGCGAACATGTCCGGTGAAGCCGCACTCAGCGGTGTCGAGCTATTAGCGCTGTCGATCCGTCGCCCTCTGCGGGTTGCGACGTCCATGGAAAGTCTCCGGTTCTAGAAGTTCCGCGAGATCGAAATGCCGGCAGGGCCGAGGATGACCACGAACAACGCCGGGAATACCAAGAACACCATCGGTATCAACATCTTGACGGGGGCCTTCTGCGCTTTTTCCTGAGCAAGCTGCCGACGCTTGATTCGCATTTCGTCCGCCTGGGTGCGCAGAGTGCGCGCTATCGACACACCGAACGTATCGGCCTGCAAGATTGCGAGGATAAACTGGCGAATCTCAAGCACGTCGATACGTGCTTCCATGGCCCTCAGCGCGTCTGCCCGCGTTGCACCGGCACGGTTCTCGGCGATCATGCGACTGAACTCGTTGGAAAGTTCGCCGGGCACTGCGTGCAACGTCCGGTCGAGCGCCTGTTCGAATCCGAGTCCTGCCTCTACCGCAATCACCAACATGTCCAAGATGTCGGGAAGCTGCATACGAATTTCCATCTGGCGAGCAGCCACCTTGCGATTGAGCTTTGCATCAGGTCCGAGGAAGAGGGCGAGCGCGCTCATGGCGAAGACTGCCAGCTGGGTCTTGCCCCCCAGCCCGAGGAGGCCATACCCGTACAACATGTAAAACGACATCGGGATCATCGCCACGCACAAGACGCGGATAGCCATGAAACGATCGAGCGATAGCTCGTCGCCCATTCCCGCCAGGACGTGTTTGTGTCGTACCTGTTCGACATAGCCGACGGGCGTGAAACGACGACCGAGGGCTGTGAGACGTCCCAATATTGGCGAGATTGCACGTTCCGCGAGAGGGTTCAAGAGTTCGTTTTCACGAACCGAGGCACCCATCGTGTCGGTTTCGTAGCCGTCTAGCTGCTTTAGCGACTCGCGCACGACCGAGCGTTCCTCAGCCCTCGCGAAAACTGACCACACCAGCACGGCGACACACCCCGCAATGCCCATAACTGCCAGTTCGATGGGGATATTCATCATCGGATACTCCAAGCCAGATTCACGGATATTCCTAAATCTCGATGTCGACGATCTTGTACATCCACCAGAACCCGAGCACAGACATGATGATCGAGGCGCCGAGCATCATCTGACCGACCGTCTCTGAGAACAGGGTCTGCATATAGTCCGGGTTGATCATCCACATCGCTATACCCAGACCAGGTGGGAGAATGCCCAACACGATGGCGCTGACACGGCCTTCTGCGGTAAGCGCAGCAACCTCTCGGCGCAGGACCTCCCGAGCCTGCATGGTCTCGGACACGGTAAGCAGGAGTTCCGCCAGGTTTCCGCCGACCTCTCGCTGGATACGAACCGCAAGCACCGCCCAGTGGAAATCGGCACTGTCCATGCGATCCGCGGAGGCCTCGAGTGCCTCCTCGATGGGGCGCCCGAGCGTCGCTTCGGAGATCACACGGCGCAACTCTTCACCCATGGGATCCTCGATCTCGCGCGAGACCGCCTCGACGCCTTGGAGGAAGGAATAGCCTGCCTTGAGCGTACTCGAGAGCAGTTGCAGCGCCGGCGGCAGTTGTTTCATGAACGCCTTGCGGCGACGTCCGGCCCTGAAATTGACGTACGCCGGTGGGAGGATGGCGCCGAACAAACCGATGATGAGTGCTGTGAAAGGCTTTTGGGTCAACAAGAGTCCTGAGAACAGCGTTGCGACCACGATGCCTATGTAGAACGTCATCGCCTCGGCGGCGCGCAGCGGCATGTCGGCTCGTTCGAGCATCGTCTCGACACGCTCGAGGAACCCGCGCCTTCTGGCGAAGTTCTCTGTCGCCTCAACGGCGCTTTGGAACAGCGCACTGTTGACAATCGCGCTCTGCCCGGCGGTTCCCGACCCGTCGTCGTCGCCATAGGGCGAGAGAACGGTGTTCAGGCTGGTGTCGCCGGCGACGAGTGAGCCCGTTGCATAGATGAACAGCGCGGCCGCTATCCCCAGGAGTACGAGGCCCAGCACAAGAGCCGTTGTTCCTGTCAGGAGTCCAGAGCTCGATTCGCCCTTGATGCCCGGTTCGAGCAGCTTGCCGGTGGAGACAGACCCGGGGATGTAACCCAGATCGGTGGTCTCACCATCGATCGTCAACTCAAGCGACGAGCCTTCGCCTACGGCTTCAGAAGTGAACTGTGTCACGAACGTGTTGTCGAGTGAGTTGCGGATTTCCTCGGCGGCAACAACCGCCTCATCCGAACGGCTGACCTTGGTGAACGACCCGTGTGTCGTAGCGACAAGTTCGGCCAGGAGGTCTTCGTCGGTGTCATCGCCATAGGCGATGACATGTACACGCGAGCTGGCGGTTATCGCGTCGCCTCGGGCCGTCGCAGAGGTCACGTCCGATGCCTCGTCAGCAGAACCGACGATCAGCACGATGTCGTTGATGCCACGGTCGAATTCGAACAAGTCCGTTGCAGCTGCGACCGACTCCCAGATCGCGTTGCGGCCGCCACCAGCCGCGCCGTCAGTGACCTCAGCGGTCAGCGGGGCTGCTTTTGAAGAAAAGTTCTTCTCGATCTCGGAACGACCACCGGTCGAAACAATTGCCATCTGCTCGTTGAGGCGCAGCGACGACGTGATCGCTGCGGCTGCTTCCCGCACGGCGCTCCGCGCGTCGGGATCGGATTCGGTGGTGTCGCCGGTGTCCATGACGAGAACAACCTGCGGCGTACGCGAGTCCGCCGAGATGGGAATCGTTGAGAGCCCCTTCACGTCCTCGCCGTTGACCTTGGCCGAAACTTCCGGTTGATCATCTGAACGCAGCACAACCGACATCTCGGAGTCGGTTGCGTCGACCTGGAGCACAGTAGAACTTGTGGCTTCGAACTCTGCAGTCTGCGCGTTTGCGGGCGCAGCAACAAAGACGAGGCCCACCACGAGAGCGAACAGAGACACCACCATCGAGAGTTTCGCCCTATGACGAGCTCGATCGCGTCGACGGAGGTTCATGTGGTCATCGCTCGCATGCCGTCTCCGTCGGGAGAGAAGACCTCTGGTCCGAGCCGAATCCCGAGATCCGCCAATTTTTCAGCAAACTTGGGTCGCACACCGGTCGGCTTGAGCTTTCCAAGGAACCGACCGTGTTCGTCCACGCCGGCAGCGAAGTCGAAGGTGAAGACGTCCTGGAGCGTGATCACTTCGCCCTCCATGCCCTGGACCTCGGTGATCTGGGTGATACGTCTCGTTCCGTCGCGGAGGCGGGCGATCTGCACGACGAAGTCGACTGCCGAGGCCATCTGCTCTCGAATCGCCCGAATCGGAAGGTCAAAGCCCGACATCAACGTCAACGTCTCGAGTCGGGCCAACGCGTCGCGGGGACTGTTCGCGTGAATCGTCGTCAGGGAACCGTCGTGACCTGTGTTCATCGCCTGGAGCATGTCGAGGGCCTCGCCGGAACGACACTCCCCGACAACGATCCGATCCGGTCGCATACGCAGCGAGTTCTTGACCAAGTCGCGAATCGTGACCTCACCCTTCCCCTCGATGTTGGGCGGGCGGGTCTCCATCGCGAGGACATGGTCCTGGTTGAGTTGGAGTTCCTTCGCGTCCTCAACGGTCACGATGCGCTCGTCGCTGGGTATGAAAGAGGACAGCACGTTGAGGAAAGTCGTCTTACCAGTACCAGTACCGCCGGAGACGATGCCGTTGAGCTTTCCGACGATGCACGCCTGCAGGAAGCGAGCCGCGTGGGCATCCAAAGTACCGAACCGAATCAAATCGTCGATCTGAAGAGGGTCAGCGCTGAACTTACGAATTGTGAGGAATGGTCCCTCGAACGCCAGCGGTGGGATAACAGCGTTGACGCGAGATCCATCTGGGAGACGGGCATCACACAATGGTGTCGACTCATCGATACGACGACCGACCTGTGACACGATCTTGTCGATGATGCGACGGAGGTGACCTTCGTCAACGAAGGTCACCGACGCTTCGAGCTCCAGACGACCGTTTCGTTCGACGTAGACCTTATTGGGCCCGTTCACCATGATTTCGGTTATTGTCTCGTCCTTGAGAAGTCGATCGATCGGGCCATAACCCAAGATGTCATCGGAAACGTCTTGGATAAGAGCAGCCTTGTCGGTCGCCGAAAGCGGAACACGCTCCGCGGCGAGAGCTGCTCGCAGATGATCGTGTACCTGCGAACGCGTCTCCTCCTCCGACATCTCAGAGTCATAGAGGACCTGACCTAGCTCATCGATCAGTGAATGGTGGATTCGCTGCCGAAGCTCGTCCATCTTGGCGTCTCGTGCACCCGCGGCAGGCTTAGCCGCCGGGGATTGATCGTCTGAACCCTGGACTTCGTGAAGTCGCTTGTAGAGAGACACACTTGCTCCTCAGCTGTTTCGACGTCAGCGCCGGCGGCGCTTGGCATCGACGGGAATGAAAATATCGGCAAGCTCATGTAGCGCGCGTGACACGCCTGACTTCGGTGAGTCCTGCACAACAGGGACGCCCTTGTTGACGGACTGTGGCACGACTACATCTGATGGGATCAGTGAATCGGCCGTGACTTGGAGAGTTCTCTCGACCTCGCTGACGTCAAGTTTCACCTTCGAGTTGGCTCGGTTCAAGATGAGCCGCAGCTTCTCCATTGGAGTGTTCAACAAGCGCAGCGTCTGGAGGCCGATCTTTACGTTCTTGATGTTGGGAATGTCCATACCAGCCACGAGCAAGACATCGTCGGATATTTCGATGAGACCCAGCACTACATCGTTGAAGTAGGCCGGTGTGTCGATCACGACAAAGCTGCAGAACTTCCGCAGCGTCTCAACGATCTGCACCATCTCACTGGCGCCTATCTGGTCAGCGAACGCGGGCTCGAGCGGCGCTGGCAGGATCAGAAGGCCGGAGCTTTCGTGGGTAGCCAGCAAGCTCTGGAGCATCGGGATGTCAAGCCGATCGATCGCACCGACCGCGTCGACGATCGTGTGCTGCGGTGCCAACTTCAACATTACGGCAATGTCGCCGAACTGTAGGTCTGCATCGACTAGGCAGACCGGCTTGGCGCTCCGCTGTGCCAGCAGCACTGCGAGGTTCACGGCGATGACCGATTTGCCGGCACCACCCTTGGTCGAAAAGACGGTGACGACTTTGCCGGCTTCCTCATCCGCAACGCCCAGCGCGGATGGATCCCCATCGAGCGGTGCAGTCGAGAGAGCGGAGGCGACGCGTTGGACCGCTTCAACCAACTGAGTGGTTTCGACGGGCATGGCGAGTACGTCGCGTACTCCAACGCGCAATGCCTGTTGCAACAGTGCTGTGGTCAGCTCGTTTGTGACCAGGATTGCTCCCAGCTCGCGATGAGATTGCAGCAAGCGATCAACAAACGCGAGGCTGTCGGGTGTCGAAGAGGAGGGGCCGAGCACTGCCACCACCGGTGTACCGGTCAGCCGAGCCGCCAACTCCTCGAGCGTGGCGAATGTGGAGACGCCCTCGCCGAGAAGTGAAGCGACCTGCTGTTGGGTGGGAGGGTCCGACTCGACCACCGCAACGGCAAACGCCACTGTGGGGGCAGGCGCACCCGGAACGGCGAGCGAATTGGCGTCGGGCGCTTCGATCGACTGCGCTGGCGCCGGAGCGCCGTCACCGAACGAGATCGAGTCGTCCGTCCACCCATTGTCCTCGTCGGTGAAGAAGGTAGACATCTCAGCCGCCGTTTTCGTCTGTGGGATTCCCGTTTCCGGCAGGTGCGCCGACAGCGGCCTCGTTCTTGGGCTGGCCGTTGCCACTGTTCGGAACGCCTGCCTCAGCCTTGCTCACGAAGGCCTCATAGCCGTCGGGACCGTAGGGCGTAAGTCTCGTGCCATCCTCACCTGGGAATAGCGACGTGGGTTGGTTCTCCTCGCTGAGGCCGAGCGCTTCGATCGGTCGCGGCTCATAATCATCGGGCACGAGCGAGAGGTAGATGTCGGCAAGCGGCACCGAAAGAATCCGGGTAGCGGCAGCGGGCGGCACTGCGAAGATGATTACGCCAGAGTTGTTCTGTGCGAGGGCCTCATCGCCTGGTGCCTGACCGGGCAACAACTGAAGCTGCGCGCCGACCGACAGGATCTTCACACTCTGGTAGAGCACACGGGCTGGCTCGGAGTATGGCACGTTATTCTGAGCCTTCTCGATCGCTTGGGCCTCCTCTTCGCTCGCCTCACCGGCCGGGTCAAGGTTGGCGCTGTCGTACTTGACGTACATGTTGACCGTGTCACCGGGCGACAGGAAGCCACCCATGCCACGGATTTGGTCGAACTGCAGCGCGATCGAGGTCATGTCGCCGGTCAGCAACTCGGAGAACGACAGGGTCGCTGACGAGGGGTCGACGAAGTGGTTGACCAACAGAATCTGGTTGGCCGGGATGTCACTCAGTGCGACCTTTCCGTCGATCTGGTTGAGATCGGTAAGCGCATTGGCGGGACGAAACTCGGTCGGTGCGGTGGTGAGCTGTATTGATGAGCCCTTAGCCAAATCCGCAGTGGTGTTGCGTTCGATGTCTGAAGACGCCACGTACACCTCAACAAGGTCGACGTCCTCGTTCTTGTCGTCTTCGACGCCACGCACGTATTTCAATACGGCAAACGCCGCAAATGCTCCTACGGCGATAGCGACGATCAGGATCATGGTTCTTCGCGAGCTCACAGCTGGCCCTCGTTCTCTAGGCTCTCGGATTCGCTATTCCTTCGGCCTTAGAGGTCCGGACTTGAGTCAAAGCTGGATGTGAATTTGCAAAAACTTCACCGACAGACCCCACTGGAGATCGATAGGTCAACTTTGGGTGACTACGGGCGCGTGGATAGATACGGCTTCCGCCGCTCCAGGTGCCTCAGCTATAGCAGTGAGTTGGTGGCCGCATCAGCGGCGCCAAGTCACTCCGTCTTTGAGGGAGGTGCTTCGGGCGTAGCTTCGTCCAATGCCGCGTCGGGCTCTGCAGTCTCGGCGGGCTCTGCCTCGGTTGACACCTCAGCCGCCTCAGGTGCCTCAGCTTCAGTTGCTACCTCAGCGACCTCAGGTGCCTCAGCTTCAGTCGAAACCTCAGCCGCCTCAGGTGCCTCACCTTCAGTCGAAACCTCAGCCGCTTCAGGTGGCTCGGTCGCGGCCTGTCCACCTTCGCCTGCCGCGTCGCTACCGTCACCGTATTCGGCGTAATACTCGGCCCAGGCTGCTTCCGCGTCGGACGCAGAATGTTCACCGGTGGGGCCGACGTAGTTGCCCTTGTCATCGTAGGCGTGTTCGCCGAAGTGTTCCTGGTACTCGGCCGCGACGCTGCCGCCTTCGGCAGCCTGCTTGATCGAGAGGCTGATACGTCGTCGCTGGAGATCGAGGTCGATGATCTTCACCCACAACTCCTCACCGGGTGTCACAACCTGCTCGGGCATTTCGACGTGGTGAGCCGACATCTCAGAAATGTGGACCAGGCCTTCGATACCGTCGCCGACCTGAACGAACGAACCGAATGGTACGAGTTTGGTTACGCGGCCGTATACGAGTTCGCCGACGCGGTGCTCGGTTGCAAATTCCTGCCAGGGATCCTGCTGGGTTGCCTTCAGCGAAAGGCTGATGCGTTCGCGCTCGAGATCGACCTCGAGCACTTCGACATCGATTTCGTCGCCGACCGCAACGACCGAGCCTGGATGGTCGACATGTTTCCAAGAGAGCTCGGAGACGTGGACTAACCCGTCCATACCACCGAGGTCTACGAATGCGCCGAAGTTGACAACGGAGGACACCACACCCTTGCGGCGTTCGCCTGGCTTGAGGTTGTCGAGGAACTCTTCACGTTGTTCGCGCTGTGTCTCCTCGAGCCAAGCGCGACGGCTGAGCACAACATTGTTGCGGTTCTTATCGAGCTCGATGATCTTCGCTTCAAGCTTCTGACCGATGTAGGGCTGGAGATCCCGTACTCGTCGCAGTTCGACCAGCGAGGCGGGAAGGAAGCCGCGCAGACCAATATCTACGATGAGACCGCCCTTTACGACCTCGATGACGAGCCCCTCGACAACACCTTCGGCTTCCTTGATTTCTTCGATGGAGCCCCAGGCACGCTCGTACTGTGCCCGCTTCTTCGACAGGACCAGGCGCCCATCCTTGTCCTCTTTGGTGAGTACGAGTGCTTCGAGCTTGTCACCGAGGTTGACGATCTCGCTCGGGTCGACGTCGTTGCGAATCGAGAGCTCGCGGACGGGAATTACGCCCTCTGACTTATAGCCGATGTCGAGCAGGACTTCGTCCATGTCGACTCTTACGACCGTTCCTTCAACCATCTGGCCGTCGTCGACCAACACCATCGTCTCGCCGTACGCCTCGTCGAGGCTCATCGAGCCCAGGTCGTTGGCAGTGATCTGGCGGGGGATGTAGTCGCCGTTGTCGTCGAACGTTCCCATTTCGGACGGACTATCGGTGGATACGGAGGTTGACTGGTCGGACACGATGCTTCTCTCTGGCGGATACGACGTCGATCGTGCTTGCTAATGCACGGCTGACCGGATCTCGACCAGCGTAAACATGCTAATGGCCCTGCGCCGAAAACCTTTCGGCGCGCACCGACCGCCGCTCACTCCGGCCTTTGCGCCACGAGTAGAAATTCTGGTGATTCGATGGTCGGCTCATCCAACGAATATTTTCCCGGCTCGACACTGGCCACATGGCACACCTCGAGCGACGCGGCAGTCGCCATCAACCGCAGTTCGCGCGGCGTGTAGCAGGTAGTCCACAGATCTGCCGCCATGGCGACGCCGTCGCCGTTGTGAACCTCGGTGTGTTCGTGATTGGTCCCAGAAACTGCGTCGAACACGGTTTCCTCGTCGAGGTACTTGACCTGGAAGTAGGAGGAGAAGGCCGTCAGTGCCAGACGACCGCCCGGTCG
>JADFOM010000297.1 GCA_022562835.1 Acidobacteriota bacterium
CACCGAGAAACTCACGTTGCGTCATCCCCATGTGTTCGGCGACGTCGCGGCTGGCGATGTAGACGAGGTCTTGTCGAACTGGGAAGCCGCCAAGCTGACCGAGAAGGGCCGATCATCGGTGATGGACGGCATTCCGACATCGCTGCCGGCCGCCTTGTTAGCCGCCAAGGTCACCCGCAAAGCCCGTGGGGTGGACATCGACCCCTACACGGTCGAGTTATCTGTGCTGGGCGACCAAGAGGACCTCGGCCGGGAGCTATTCTCGTTGATTGGGCGGTGTGTCGACGCCGATGTCGACGCGGAGTCATTGTTGCGCCAGGCCGCGACTGCGGTGAGCGACCACGTTCGCGCCGAGGGCCGCTGAATTTCGGTGTCGAATTTCGGTGTCAGACACCCAGCGCAGAGCCGACTTGGCCCAAGTTTCCCCGCGCTGGGTGTCTGACACCCAGGGTCCGACATCGTGGTCCCAGACATCGTGGTCCCGTCCAGCGGTGTCAGACACCCAGACACCGTGTTCGCACCTCCGACACCAAAGGGGCGCGAGCCAGTAGCGTTGTCGCTGTTCAATTGATCTACAGGAGCCCGCCCGCCCTATGAGTCGCATCGATGCTGTCCACTCCCGCGAGGTTCTCGATTCGCGTGGAAACCCGACCATTGAGGTCGAGGTGCTACTCGAGAGCGGCGCTGTCGGGCGAGCGATCGTTCCCAGCGGCGCATCGACGGGGCAATTCGAAGCGCACGAACGCCGTGATGGCGGCGACCGCTTCGGTGGCAAGGGCGTCGCCGACGCCGTCGAGGCGGTCAACACCGAAGTTCATGAGGCGCTGATCGACGAGGAAGCGCTCGATCAACGCAGTATCGACAGGCTGCTCATCGACCTTGACGGAACCGAAAACAAGAGCCGTCTGGGAGCAAACGCGATGCTGGGTGTCTCGCTCGCCAGTGCGCACGCGGCGGCCGACCACCTCGAGGTCCCGCTCTATCGCAGCATCGGCGGCGCCAACGCACATGTGCTTCCAGTGCCCATGATGAACGTGCTCAACGGCGGTGAACACGCCGACAACAATGTGGACCTCCAGGAATTCATGATCATGCCGGTCGGTGCTGCGTCGTTTTCAGAGGCACTGCGTTGGGGAACCGAGACCTACCACGTGCTCAAAGGCGTGTTACGCGATCGTGGCCTGTCGACGGCGATCGGCGATGAGGGCGGTTTCGCGCCGAACCTCGAATCGAACGAGGAAGCGCTGCAACTCCTGGTCGAGGCCATCGAAAAGGCGGGCCGCGTGCCGGGCGATGAGATCGCGTTGGCGCTCGACGCCGCGTCTAGCGAGTTCTATCGCAACGGCAAGTACGAACTCGCGGGTGAGGGGCGTTCGCTCGACTCCGACGAGATGGTTGCCTACCTAGCCGACTTGGCCGAGCGGTATCCGATCGTGTCCATCGAGGACGGCATGGACGAAGAGGACTGGGACGGTTGGTCGACGCTCACCAAATCGATCGGTGACCGGGTTCAGCTCGTCGGCGACGATCTCTTCGTGACGAACTCACAGAGACTCGAGCGCGGCATCGAGGCTGGCGTCGCGAACTCGATCCTCATCAAGGTCAACCAGATCGGGACGTTGACCGAGACGCTCGACGCAGTCTCTCTCGCAGCCCGCAGTGGGTATACCTCGGTAATGTCGCATCGGTCGGGCGAAACCGAGGATACGACAATCGCGGATTTGGCGGTGGCCACGAACTGTGCACAGATCAAGGCGGGAGCGCCCGCCCGCAGTGACCGTGTTGCGAAGTACAACCAGCTTCTGCGTATCGAAGAGCTACTAGGTCAATCCGCCGCGTACCGAGGCGCTGCAGCGTTAGCCGGGAATCACCGGTGAGCATGCCCCGTACCAGTGTGCCGGTCATGCTCGTCGTCGTAACGATTGTCGCCGTCGGGCTATTCCTCATTTCGCCAACGCGCGCCTGGTGGTCCCAACGAGACGAGATCAGCTCGTTTGAGTCCGAACTCGGTGAGCAGGACGCTCTCAACGCAGAATTGCTGGATCGCGTCGAAGTGCTCGGCACCGATGCGGAGATCGAACGGCTTGCTCGAGAGCAGTATGGGCTGGTGCGGCCCGGAGACGAGTCCTATGTGGTGCCGCCGGCGCCGACCGTGGCAACGACCGCCCCCGACTGAATTGAGTCGTGCGGGCTAGGTCCCCATGGGACTCAACACGCTGAGATTGGCATTGAGTTCGGCGGCATTGGCCGGCCCGAAGCTGACCGGCTCTATCGGGTAACGCTCTCGCATCTCTCGCAGTTCGGCGCCACTGAACTCACATTCGACGTGTTCTGGTTCAATGCCGTAGAGACGAGCGGCATTGATGCCGAGAATCTTGTTCTTCACCTCTGCGGTCAGCGCCGGATACCCAAATCGCTCCTGGAACTCCTCGGTGATCTCGAAGGCTCGGAAAGCCTGGATCTGATCTTGTGGTGACCCATACCAGATCGAGTCGCTGCCCCACACAACGTTGTCGCTACCGAACGTGACCAGCAGCTTGCCGAGCACATGTGCCGCCTGATCGGGCGCTGACATGACCGAACGCCAGGTCGATCCCAACTCTGCATGCACGTTCGACCCAGGCCCGAGTTCGGCTTCTCGCACCGAGCTGATCAACCGGTCGATGCCGGCGTTGGGCCTCTCCGCGTCAAAGGGACCTTCGGTGACGTTCGCCTCGTAGCCCGAGTGATAGACGACGAAATCTATATCGGGGTTTTCGGTTGCCGCGGGACCGATGTCGACCGGGTCGGCCGGGTAGCCGCCGCCAACCGAGGAAAATCCTTTGTGGACACACACGATCGGAGGTCCGACCCTGCGCACCTGGTCGAGGAAATGGCGCCCCACCTGAGGAAGTGATGGGTCAGCGTCGTCGAGCCGGAAGGCCGATGTCGACGGGATGTGCGGATACATCTTCCACGCAGCGATATCGAAGTCTTCGCGCAGCGCTGCCATCGCTGCGAGTGCGATTTCGGGGTCGCCGATATTTGGCGTGGCCATACCCTGGGTGAGGATGCGGTCGTGTTCGCACAATGCCCGGGCGATGGCACGGGTTTTCGCCATTACCTCGGGTGACAGCGGGTTGGGTGTCCCAAAGATCGGCACTGCCGAAAGAACGACCATCGAGGTATCGCTCTGCAAGAAGAAGAGATCGAGGAACGAGTCGATACCGAAACAGATCCGTGGATCTTTCTCGCCACAGTTGGCTTGAGGAAACGCTTGACCGGTGAACGGGCTTCCGTCCCACGGCTCATCAGGGGTTGTTGCATATTCGAGCAGGTGTCCTTGGACATCCATAACGAACTGGCCGTCGCTCGCAAGCACCGAGTTCGCGACCTCGGGTTCAGTCGTTGACGACGAGGGCAGTAAGAACGTTCCTCCCGGTTCGGAACCGCCTTGCGCGTTGTTGGACTCCTTGCTGCACGCCGCGAGGGTGAGAAGGGTTAGGGCAGATCCGCAGGCCGAGGCAAGGAACGACCGTCGAGAGATGCCGAGCCAGGATGCGTGTTGTTCAGCAGCCAAGTTCGTTCGGCGGATCGTCTCTGAGACGATCCCGCTCGCG
>JADFOM010000298.1 GCA_022562835.1 Acidobacteriota bacterium
GCCTGGCCTCTAGTGGCGAGTGGTCGTCGAGCACTAGTGCTGCGCTGGCGACAAGAGATGCCAGTTCGACCCGACCCGCTGAGCCCTCGAGATCGATCACACAACTGGATTTTCCGGCGTTCAGATAACGAAACCAGGCGCTGTCCTCATCAAGGTTCTCCGAATTCTGGTGCGGCCGTTGGCGATAGGGGTCCCCATCGGGTGACTCGACCTTGAGCACCGTCGCGCCGCAGTCGACCAGCATTTTGGCGACATAAGGCACAACAACGCCGCTGCCCATCTCCACCACGGACAGACCGGAGAGGGGTGATAGGTCCTCTGGCGGCTCAGGGTCGTTCACTCGTCGAACGGTATCGGCGGCACTCCCGATCACAGAAATTCGACCGATAGGGAACCAGACCACCGTTCGCGTCGTCTCACCTATCGAACACGGACTTCCAAAGCGACTCGAGGATCCCGATGCGCAACACCTCCAAGCCGAGCCTGTCGATCGTTGTTGCCCTGATGGTGGTCGCGCTTCTCGCGGCCGCATGTTCGAACTCCGACAGCGACAAGGCCACCGATTCGTCGTCGAGCGTCAACGCGCCGCCTGAGCAGAGCGACGCGACGGCCGGCCTCGGGTTGTCGCTGAGTGAAGGAGCAGCGGCGGGGTCCGAATCGGTTGAGGTCGTCTCGGTCGTCGATGGCGAAGCCCTCAGCGATGAGGATCTCGAGGCGATCAGCATTCGTCTCGGCGAGCTCGAACCTGCTCCGCCAAACGACGGCTACGAACGCCCCGATGACTCGTTGCCGCCGCCTCGCACGGGCAAGACGGTCGACACGCCTTTTCCCGTCGATGCCGGCGACCCACCGCCGATCATCGCCGAAGGGCCGCTCGAGGTGCTGCGGTATCAGCCGAGGGGCGATGTCGACATCGCTCCATTCCTCAGCGTCACCTTCAACCAACCCATGGTGCCGATCACCACCGTGGGCCAACTCGATGACACCGCGGTACCAATCCAGCTCGAGCCGGAGCTATCCGGACGATGGATTTGGCTCGGAACGCGCACCGTCCGTTTCGAACATTCCTCCGATCTGATCGACCGGCTACCAATGGCGACGACCTACACCGTCACGGTTCCCGCCGGAACCACCTCGCAGACGGGGAGCGAACTCGCGGAACAGGTGGAGTGGACGTTCACGACACCACCGCCGCAGCTTCAGTCGTTCACACCCACAGGCATGTCGCTTCCACTCGAGCCGGTGTTCGTCGCAACGTTCGATCAGCACGTCGGCCGCAACCAGATCCTAGCGGTGACCGAGCTGACCATCGATGGTGAATCGCAACCGATCAGTCTGGCCGACGAGGCGGAGATTGCCGCTGATAAAGCAGCTAGCGCAGTTGCAGAACGGCTCCCCGAGGGCCGTTGGGTCGCCTTTGTCGCCGATGCAACCTTTGATCCCGCAACCGCCTTCACAGTGACTATCGGCGGCGACATCCCGTCAGTGGAAGGACCCGCCACCAATCCCGAGCCTCAAACTCGAAATCTCTCGACCTACGCGCCGCTGCAGGTTATCGACCAGTCGTGTACCGAAGAACCGTGCGATCCACGATGGGGCGAACTATGGCTCAACTTCAACAATGAGCTGGACCTCGAAGTATTTGATCCCGACATGGTCTCGATCGAACCCCAGATTCCTTTCGATGTGCGCGCCTCGGGAAGCAGCATTTCGATCCAGGCTTCGACCCAACCATCGACGACGTATTCGGTGTCTTTGTCAGCGGAGCTCACCGACGTGTTCGCTCAGCAACTCGGCGATACCGAACCATTGACGTTCGAGGTAGGACCTGCTCGAGATCGGCTCGGTCGCTTCGACAACATTTTGATCACCACCGATCCGCTCACCGATGACAAGTCGATCTCGATCGACTCGGTCGGCCACGCTGAACTTCGGGTACGGGTGCTCGACGTCGACGTCGATGACTACGCAGGCACGGTTAAGAGACTGTCTCGCGTTTACGAACAGAGCGCTGATCTGCCGTCCTGGCGCGTCATCGAAAACCGAATCGTGGAGGTTCACGAGCCTGAGACGCTGTCGCAGGTAGAGATCGACCTGCCCGACGCATTGGTCGACGGTGACGGGCACGTCGTGGCCATCGTCGAATCCACCGAAACCTACGACCGCGAGAGCGAGGACTACTGGGAGAACCGTCCGGCGATGGCTTGGGTGCAATCATCCACGATTGGACTCGATGCCTTCACCGACCCGTCACAGCTCGTCGTCTGGACCACCGACCTCGCTACCGGTGCTCCCCTTGCTGAGGTTAGCGTTGGTCTCGCTGGCTCTGGGGCCGAGCTGACCACAGGGCCCGACGGCGTCGCCATCGTCGAGATTCCCGCCGGTGACTCCCCGTATATGGTCGCACGCCTCGGTGAGGAGTCAACGATTCTCGACGCCTGGGTAAGTCACCAAACCGTACTGAATCGGTCGCTGTTCTCGATCACGACAGACCGCGGTACCTACCGACCCGGAGAGACCGCGTCGGTAAAGGGATTTCTTCGCCGACTGTTGCTCGCAGAGGACGCACAGCTCCATCTCCCGCCAAGGGGCAAGGTCGGCTGGACCGCACGCGACGCCCAGTACAACGAGATCGCCACCGGTGAGGCCAAGCTCAGCTCACTCGGCGGATTCGATTTCGAGTTTGAAATTCCGCCAGGCGCCAATCTTGGGCAGTCGGTCATCGAGTTCGTGGATCTCGAACACACATTGCAGAAGGGTCAGGCCAGTTATGCCATCCAGGAATTCCGTCGTCCCGAGTTCGAGGTCACGACGCAGCCCCAAACGGGAGCGCCGTTCTACGTCGGCGAACCGACCACTGTTTCGGTCAACGCTTCGTACTACGCCGGTGGGCCGCTGCCCGACGCAGAGGTCGACTGGGAGGTCACGACCCAACAGACCAACTATCAGCCTCCTGACTGGGATGAGTTCAGTTTCGGCATCGTTAGGCCCTACTGGATCGAGAACGACGGCTATTACGGCGGCGACTACGGATACGAAGAGTGCTGCTTTGAGGACTACGACTATTCGCCGATCGAACCTGTCGAACCGGAGTATTTCAGTGGTCGGACCGACGCCGACGGCTCACATCACGTGCAAATCAACACCGAAGCCGACGATGAGGGGCAGCCATCGGCGATCCGCGCGAACGCGACGGTCTATGACGTCAACAGACAGGCTTGGTCTTCCGAAAGCGATTTTCTGGTACATCCAGGCGAGTTCTACGTTGGACTGCGGAGTGATCAGACCTTCGTAACCGAGGGAGACCCGCTCGTCATCGACGCCATCGTCGTCGATGTCGATGGCGAGGTCGCAACGGGCCGCGATGTCACGCTCGAGGCGGGTCGACTCGCCTCGCAATATGTCGACGGCCAGTGGACCGACGTCGTTGTCGAAACTCAGACCTGCGATGAAACCTCGGCGGAAGAACCGGTGACCTGCACATTCGACACCGATCCTGCGGGCACCTATCAGATCGAAGCCACCGTGTCCGACGATTCGGACCGAGCATCGATCAGCCAAATCACGCGTTGGGTCGACGGAAGCGGTGAGA
>JADFOM010000020.1:0-12746 GCA_022562835.1 Acidobacteriota bacterium
AGGGACACGTCGTGCCCATCGCGCGCGAGCTTCTCGGCCAGGGTCTGGCCAACCCGACCGGCTCCCACGATGACGATATTCATCAGGCCCCATCTCCCGCGATTCGTCCGCCGGGGTCGAATCGGCCCCAGCCGCTAGATCTTCCACGCAGATCACCTCATTGACACGCGGACCGTGCTGCCCTCGTTCGAGGTGAACGACGACGTCGACCGACTCCGAAATGAGGTGATTCAGCGCGCTCAGGCTCAATTCGTTGGCGCTGTCCGAGAGCTGGCAGATGAAGCGGAGGCGGGTGAGAGCCTGCCGAGCACTTCCCGCGTGGATTGTCGTGTATCCCTTGACGCCGCTCGAGAGTGTGAGCAGAAGGGGAAGCGCCTCGCGGTCACGTACCTCGCCGACGATTGCGATGTCTGGGGCCATCCGCAGGAACCCCGCGACGAGTCGACGTAGGTCGACCTCCGGTCGGTCGGCTCGAGCCGGCCGAGTCTGCATGCTCGCGACGTTGGGTAGCGCGATGTCGGCCTCGAACACCTCTTCGGCGATGACCACTCGTAGCGCTGGGTCGAGCTCGGCGGCACAACACGACATCAGTGTGGTCTTGCCTGCGCCCGGCGCTCCGGCGAACAGGATGGTGCGGCGTGCCGTCACACATGCTGCGAGGAAGACCGCCACCTGTTGGGTGAGCATCGATCGGTCTACAAGTTCGGATAGAGATCGATAGGGGACCCCGGTGAACTTGCGGATATTGACCATCATGTGGCCACCTCGAGCGAGGTCAGAATGCACGATGTGTAGGCGCGCACCGGTGTCGAGCTGGGCGTCTTGAAGGCCCTCTGTCGGGTCGAGTTTGCGATGAGCGCTCGACGAGTCTTCGAGAATCTTGGTCAACGTACGTAGCACGTGATCATCGCCGTGGAAGACCTCGTGGTGGTACCCCGATTGTCCCCGGTGTCTCTTGACGAAGATTTCGTCGGGTGCGTTGATCATCACCTCCCAGACATCATCATCGGACAGCAGGGGACCGAGTGGTCCGTAGCCGGCGAGGTTTCGGTATGCCCGTTCCGCAACGAGATCCGGGTCGCCGAGTGCGTATGGTCGAAGTCCTCGCTTGTGATCTGCCTCCCACGCCTCGACCTCCTCGTCGATCAGAGATCGCAGCACGAGGTTGGAGTCGGCTTCGGATAGATCGAGAGCGCGCGCCTTGGCTCGCTGCTGTACCGCGCTTTCTATGATTTGGAGCGGCGAGATCGCTTCATCGGCCACGATGTCGCTCATGAGGCCATCTCCTCGGGGGTGTGGCCGACGCGGTATGGATCGACGGCGACGGGCTGAGACTTGTCGCCTCCGATCGATTCCCTTTGGCCCAGCACAGCATCGAGCGCTGTGCCGAGCGGATCGGCGAAGGCATGGGGAAGGGGCAGTCCGTCGCGCAGGCTCTCATCGATCCGACGCCGTTCAGGTGCGAAAGCGACGACACCGCCTGGTCCCTTCTCAGTTGATGGATGCATCTCGGCATAGGCTCGGGCAAGTTCTGCGCGTGCTCTTGGTGAGCGGGGCGCTCGGTTGAACACGGTCATGAGGGCAGAATCGCCGTACCCAGCCTCCGAGAACTGTTCGCGCAGACGCGTAAGTCGGTGCAGGCCCTTGAGGTCGGCACTACCGACCAGCACGGTTAGGTCGGCAGCACGAATGGTGTGGCGTGCGATCAGGTTGCGCTCCTCCACCTCGACCGAACCGGTCAATTGCTCGTTCTCGAGGTCGCAGCCAACGTCGGCAACAACGAATCGGTGGTGTCTCAACAGGGTGTCGAGCGCGGCGTCGAAGGTGGTCGGTCTCAAAGCGGTCCAATCGCGGTGCCGTCGCAGTCCGAGGAGGAGTCGGTAATGCCGCTCTTCGACGTCGTGGAGCAGTCCCCTCACCGATGCACCGTCTGGTGTGCCGCGCCGGTGAGCTTCGACGAATTCACTCAGCCCAGGTACGACATCGCGCGCGTCGTGATAGAACGCGAGATCGGCATCGAGACGGAAATCGACCAGCACCACAAGACCCTGATTTTGAGGCTGTGCGCTCAGCGACTGAGCCATTGCCATTGCAACCACCGAGCTGCCCATCCCTGGGGGACCGGTCACTGCAATGAGGCGTCCGCGCCACATGGACGGTTCGCTCGCTGATCCATCGACGACGGCGACGTCGATCCGGGGAATCGGGGCGCAGTGGTGTTGCAACACTGCGAGTAGGTCGTCCCTACTGAAATCGCAGGGCAGCACAGCCGTTGGTTCAAGGCCGGTGTAGTCGCGCCCGCTTGAGGATTGCACCACGATACTGACCGCGCCGGCGGTCCGGGCAGCCTCGAAAAGGTCTCGGTCTACATGGGGTGCGTCTGCATCGATAAGAACGGCGCTGAACGATCGACCCGACCGGAGGCGTGCACGCAGTTCTTCAGCAGAGACGCATTTCACGAAATCGACGGGCAGCGCTGCGGTGGTCGACCAGCGGCTGAGTTCCCTGAACCAATCCGCTCGCACCCGGGCTAGTCCGACGATCACGAATCGATCGAGACTCATTGAGCGCCCGATCGATCATCGAGGTCGAAGCCGAGGCCATCCACCAGGATGTGTTCGGGCAGAGGGCCTTTGGCAAGAGTTTCCCGGACGATGGTCAACGCAGCTGTATGGGAGACGTGCGCCAGATCAAGAGCGGCATTCGGATCATTTACCGCAAGGGTGATCTTGGCCGAACCGGTGCCAAAGCCATCGTCCTCGTTGCGGTATTCGAGCACGGTGCCTCCGCTTACGATGACCCGTGTTGCCGTCTCACCCGACGACGCGTAGGTGGCGAGTACCGAGACCCGCTCACCATGCGCGAGGCGGTCAGGTGCGTGGTCAGCCTCGAAGGGGAAAGAGACCTCGTGGCTCGGCTCGATGGCGCCCTCTGCGGTGGTGTTGGGCGGCGCGACGGCACTCGACTGGACGAGTTCGCCAGCGGCGAGCGGGCTGACTAGAACGCCACCAATAATCGTGTCAAGGCTCACGTACGCTTCATTGGCCACCGCATTGGTAAGGCTGAGCCGGTGCCACTCCAGGTCGCTGGCCTCGATTCGGCTTCCTGCATCGAGCTGCTCCGCAGCGACGAGGTAATCCGAGCCCGGATCTTCGTCTCCTGATCGGGCGGCGATGAAGACACCGATGCCGGCCAACGCGACCAGAAGTCCGCCTGCGACCGCCCTGCCAGATGGAAGGGATCGGCGCCGCTTGAGCGTTGGTCCGTCACCTTCGATCGGAACTGGTGAAGTCCCGTGTGACGTCGGCGTACGGTCGGTGTTTGGTTCAGAAAGCATCTAAGTGGTCCGAGAGGTGGTCTATAGTGCATGGATGGCCAGTGAGGACGTCGATTGGATGAGTACCGCTGCGGCGGCGGATTATCTCGGTATCACTCCGAGGACGTTGTACCGCTTCATCGATGAGGGGCAGTTGCCCGCATATCGTTTCGGCCGAGTCATCCGACTCAAGCGACTTGAGGTCGAATCGTTCATCGAGTCGTGTCGGATCGAGCCCGGCACGCTCGAGCATCTGTACCCAGAAGGTGTCGCAAGCCGCGAAGGCTGAGTTCGACGAGGCGAGCCGGTCTCCATGTTTGAGGTTTTGTCGCGGTCTAGACAAGTCGCACCTGTGCCACTCGTGCTATCGGGATCAAGGCGCTCGATCGCCTTGGCCCATCGATCGCAACGGTTATTACGTCAGCGCCGACATGTTCGAGCACGCCGCTGACCTGAACCGTGCCGAGCTGACATGTGATTTGAACATGCGGCCGTTCGATCGCAAGCGTTCGCACACGTTCGGCGAACGTGTTCACACTTCGCGGAGTCGTGTCGCGGTCACTTAGAACTTGGATCGTGGAGACGCGTAGGTAGGCCATCGACTCGAGTCGTAGTACCGAGGTACCCGAATCGCCCCTTAGCTCGACGAAGTCGTCGCCCAACCCGGCGATTACCCCGTTGATCGTGCGACCCCAGGTGGTGCTGAGGCTGATCGGCCGCCCACGTTCAGCAAGTTCGGCTAGCGAACCCGCCAGCGTCGCTGTCTCGCGGATCTGTCTCAGTAAGGAATGCTCGACGCCTCGCCGTCGCGAGGCCTCCGCGATCGTCTGCTCGGCCAACCACTCTCGGGCCGGATCTTGGCCAGCGTTGAGTAGAGATGCCGTCGCGTTGTCGACGTGATCGCCGCTGCTCGGATTATACGCACCCTGTCGTTTTCTCATCACCCTCAGGAGTCGTTCGCTCCGTCGACTCGGAGCCAAGGTGCCAGAGCGATGCGGCTGTGTCTATGAGTCGGACGACTCGGAAAATGTTTTCGGATGCGCGCCGAGGCCGCCGTCTGGTCTAGGGTGAGCAACTGGCGCCGCGGGGTGTCATCTTGGGCGAAGATGGGAAATACAGATGCGTAAATTTTTCGTTGTACTCGCAGTGGTGACGATGGCCGCTGTCGGCTTAGCCGTGGCAGGGCCTGCCAGCGCCGTAGACGACCTAGTCATACAGGCCGGCGGTTTCACCATCGGCGATCCGGGCACAATAGTTGAGGTAGCCAATGTGGAAGTACCGGCCGACCTGGTTGGCCAGACCTGCCTGGCAACACTTCACATCCAGAACAACGGTTCGATCCACCCAGAGAACGACTTGATAGTTACCACGGCCGGCGAATCGTTCGTTTTCGAAAACTACGAAAAGACCGCCGGCCAGTCCACTCTCGGGTCCGGTGAGATCGAGATGGGTGAGAACGTGTTGGTCGAGTTGAAGTTCGGCACCACGGGGCGCACCAGCGGCGAGTTCGTCATCACGTTCGACTGCGAAGAGCCCCCACCGGAGACCACCACGACCGCGACCGTGCCGACCAGCGTGGTACCAGAGATAACAGTGCCAGAGACAACGGCGCCGGTGCCAACCACGATTCCGACAGATGTAGCGCCGCAGACGACGGTTGCTCCGACTACTACGGTTGTGCCGGCAGAGCCTGAGCAGCCGACCGCAGCACAGCCCAACTACACGGGCTGATAGCGCTGGGCACTGCAGCGTTGCGAGAGCGCAGCAGAAAACTTGTATTGGCGTCGCTCGTCGCGGGGATTTCGATCTTCGCGGCGAGTTGCGCGTCAGACCGTCCATCGTTCGGTGAAAGCGCGGCCACAACAGTGGTCGAAGCGACCCAAGCCGACACCTTGGTTGCGCGTGCTCGAGGTGATGAGTTGATCGCCCGCAGCGAACCGGCGCTAGATGCCGATCCTGTTGCGGTGCTCCAAAATCCGATCGCCTCGGGCGGCGCCCTCGTCGTGCAGGCCGTGGCTACGACCGAAGCCGCCGATGACGAATGGATTGAAGTCTTCTTGCCCGTACGTCCCAATGGCACGACGGGTTGGATCCAAACCAACGACGTCGAGCTGGCGAGCTCGCCATACCGCATAGAGATCGATGTCTCCGACTTCTCGCTGAAGCTATTCGAAAATGGCAGCGAGCTGCTCGCTACACCGATCGCTGTGGGCACTGGCGATACACCCACCCCGTACGGAAATTTCTACCTAGCCGAGCTGCTCGAGCCGCTCACCGACGACAGTCCATACGGGCCGTTCGCGTTTGGGCTGTCGGGCTACAGCGAGGTCCTCGATACTTTCCAAGGCGGCGAAGGTGTGATCGGTATCCACGGCACCAACGACCCATCGGCGATTGGTTCTGAGGTGTCTTTCGGCTGTATCCGAGTCGACAACGCTGTGATCACCGAACTTGCTGAAACGGTGCCGCTCGGCACTCCCGTGTCCATCTCGATCTGAAGAACGGCGTAGATGCGCCTGAGGACTTCAGCCGATAGCACGAGCCGACACTTCGGAGAATGAGTTTCTCAGCGGGTCGCGCGCGCAGTACGCTGGTGTCGACACATGGAAGACACACTCGTTAGGGTCCAGGTTCCGTCAAACCAGCAGGTTGCCGCGCTGGTCGGTGAGAAGGACCGCTTTCTTCGACAGGTCGACGAGGCCTTTCCCGATCATTCGATTCACGTCCGTGGCAACGTGATCAGTGTCGATGGGCCCGAGGCGGCCGCAGTCGCGGGTCTATTCGAGGAACTCGTTGCACTGGTCGACACGGGCCGAGTGCTCGACGAGAGTTTGATCCACAGTGTCATAGCGATGGTGCGCGCAAGCGAGTCGCCTGCGGACATTTCGTCCTATGAGGTGATGTCCATCAATGGCCGCGGCGTATACCCGCGTTCGGCCGGCCAGAAGCGTTATGTCGAGGCAATGGCAGAGCATGTGATCACCTTCGGACTAGGTCCTGCGGGTACCGGCAAGAGTTGGCTCGCCATCGCAATGGCGATCAGGGCGCTACAACGCGACGAGGTGGACAGGATCTTGTTGACACGTCCGGCGGTCGAGGCTGGGGAGCGTCTCGGATTCCTGCCCGGCGACTTGATGGCGAAGATCGATCCGTACCTGCGACCCTTGTACGACGCGCTCTACGACCTGCTCGATCTTGAGACCGTCCAGAGCTACCTCGATCGCGGCATCGTCGAGATCGCTCCGCTGGCGTTCATGCGCGGACGCACACTCAACTCGAGCTTCATCATTCTCGACGAGGCGCAGAACACGACACCCGAACAGATGAAGATGTTCCTGACCCGTATCGGCTTTGGCTCCAAGGTGGTCGTTACCGGTGACACATCGCAGGCGGACGTCGGTAGGGGTCAGTCCGGTCTCGGTGGCCTCGAATCCATTCTGGATGGGATCGATGGCCTCGCGTTCGTGCACCTGTCAAGACATGATGTCGTCCGGCACCGCATCGTTGCGGACATCGTGGAGGCCTATGAGAACGATGCTGAAGCCGGGGACAGATGAAGCCCACCAGCCGATGAGCGAACCGAATGACGGGACCGGCCAGAACGAAGTGTGTGGGCAAAATCGCCAAGGCGTCGTTGGCCGGGCTGAAGTTTCGATGCCAAGAGTCCAGCTACGCGAACTGGTCGAGCTCCTTGAATTTGTACTCGATGAGCAAAATGTCGGCTCCGTAGAGGTCGGGCTCCACGTCGTCGATGCTGCCTCGATCGCTGTGTTGAACCAACAGCACATGGGCGCTGAAGGCTCAACCGATGTCTTGTCGTTCCCGATCGATGACGAGCCTGACTCTGCTGACCCCTCGCCACGGATGCTCGGTGAGGTCGTGTTGTGTCCCGAGGTCGCGGAGCGGTCCGCTCGGGTCTCAGAGACAGGGCTCGCAGACGAACTCAGGCTCCTCGTCGTTCACGGCACGCTGCACTTGCTAGGGATGGACCATGCTGCTCGGCAGGATCGACTAGCGATGGCAGCGATGCAAAACGACCTTCGTGAGAAGTGGGCTGACCGGACAGGTCAGAGGCGGCCTGAGCCTGTACATCTCGAAGAAAGCCGCGACGAGGACCAGGTGCCACGACTCGAGGTGAAAGGTTGACTGGACTAGCCCTTATCGGCCTCATCATCGCAGGGTTACTGATTCTGTTCGGTGCAGTTCTCGCTGTTGCCGAAACATCACTGACACATCTGACCGTTGCCCGAGCCGAAGTGATGTTCGTCGACGACGACCGCAAGCCGTTGGTCATCGGCCTGCTGAACCGGCGTGCCGAGGTTCTGAACCCGATCCTATTGTTTCGCCTTGCGTGCCAACTCGGCGCAGCGACGATCGTTGGTGCTGTGTTTGGACCTCGCACCGACAACCTTGGTCTCGTCGCGATGTTCCTGGGATTGTTGACGATCACCTATGTGTTCGGCGAGGCACTCCCCAAGGCCTATGCGTTGCGTTATCCGGCGTCTGCGGCAGGCCGGGTCGCCCCCCTGGTCGGCGGGTTGATGAGAACCGCACCGATCCGTTGGGTCACCAGCGCGTTGACATGGATATCGAACCGACTGCTGCGCTCAGACGCTCGTCGGTCGGGCCCTGCAATCACCGAAGAAGAGCTACTCGCCTTTGCAGCAGCAGCGACAGCCGCCGAGGCGATCGAGCCAGCGGAGGGCGCGCTGATTCAGTCCGTGATCGAATTTGGCGACACTGTCGCGCGTGAAGTGATGCTTGCTCGACCGGACATGGTTATCGTCGGCCGCGCTGCGACCGTATCGACTGCACTGGACCTGGCGCTTGAGCATGGATACAGCCGCATGCCGGTGATCGGCGGGGACATCGATGACGTCATCGGGGTGGTACACACTAAGGACCTCGTGCGTGCCGAACGCGAAGGCGAAGCAGAACGCCCCGTCGAGTCGATTGCAAGACAGGTTTCTTTTGTCCCCGAAACAAAGGCGGCGGATTCATTGCTTCGTGAAATGCAAGCCAATGCCCGTCACCTTGCCATCGTCGTCGACGAGTATGGGTCGACGGCTGGTCTCGTGACACTCGAGGACCTCATCGAGGAACTCGTCGGTGAGATCGTCGATGAATTCGATTCGGTAGAACCCGACGTCGTCGAAACTCTGGCCGATGGCGCCGTGCGTGTTCACGGACGGATGCCGGTCGACGAACTCAACGAGATGGTTGGCACGACGCTGCCCGACGATGACTGGGACACGGTAGGCGGGTTGATCTTCAACTCGCTGGGACATATCCCGGCTGTGGGAGAGAGCGTGTCGTGTGCCGACGCTGAGCTCTTCGTCGAGCGTATCGAGGGTCGACGTATCACTCAGGTCCGAGTGCGACCGGCGCCGCAACAATGAGCGAACTCAGTACCCATACGGCTCCCGGCCATCGCAGCGGGTTCGTCGCCGTTGTCGGTCGACCCAACGCGGGCAAATCCACGTTGGTCAACCGGCTGGTGGGGGAGAAGGTGTCAATCGTCTCGGACAAGCCCCAGACGACCAGGTTCCCTATTCGTGCGGTGCTGACGCGGCCCGACGCCCAACTCGTTTTTGTCGACACGCCAGGCATTCACAAGCCGCGGACTGCGTTCGGTACACGAATGAACAACGTGGCTCGCGACTCATATGACGGCGTCGATGTCGTCGTGTTGGTCGTGGATGCCTGCGAGAAGATCGGCAGCGGCGATCAGCGTCTCGCCGCTGAACTCGGTCCTTCGACAATCGTTGCCATGAACAAGTCTGATAGGGCCAATCACGCAACCATTGCGGCCCAGCTAGCTGCAGCGGCAGCGTGGGATTTCGCCGAGTACTTCCCGATCTCTGCGCGCACCGGTGATGGTGCTGACGAGCTTCTCGAAGCGATCATCGCGCGTCTCCCTGAAGGACCACAGCTCTACCCGGCGGATCACGTTACAGATACGGCCGAGTCGGTTTGGATTGCTGAGTTGGTCCGTGAACAGCTGCTCGCGGTGACCCGCCAGGAACTTCCTCATTCGATCCATACCCAGGTCGTCGAGAGGGACGGGCCGCGGATCCGCTGCGAGATCCTCGTCGAACGAGAGTCTCAGAAACCGATGGTGATCGGTAAGGGTGGTGCGGTGCTCAAGGAAGTGGGTATTCGTGCGCGTGCGCAGCTACCCGAGGGTACGTTTCTTGAGCTGCACGTGAAGGTGGAACCGCGCTGGCAACGTAGACCGGACATTTTCGACCGCATTGGACTGGATACGCTCGAAGGGGAAATGCCCTAGGAAGCTGCGCAGCGTTCATCCGCCCACCGCCGGCACGCACGAGCGCAAGAATTCGAGCGCCTCTTCTCGTTCGGAGGTCCGCTTCATCGGTGGCAGCGCGTTGATCAGTTGCCAGCGATAGCTCCGAGCCCGCGCGAGACGCCGATCCAAGACCGCTACCACGCCGCGGTCGGTTTGACTACGGATGAGACGGCCGGCACCCTGTGCGAGCAGCATCGCGGCGCGCGGCACATCGATTTCCGCGAACGCGTTCGACCCAGCTTTGTCCCGCTGAGCGGATAGCAGAGGGTCGTCTGGCCGTGGAAACGGGATGCGGTCGATCACGACCAGCGAAAGGGTTGAACCTGGCAGATCGACCCCCTGCCAGAACCCCATCGTCGCGAACAGCGAGGTGTGTTCGTCCTTTAGGAAAGCGTCGATCAAGGCCGGTTTCGGTGCTTGATCCTGACTGAGTGTTGGCCATGGCAGGCGAGGGTCGAGGTATTCGTGCGCCGCCCGCATCGCGCGGTAGCTCGTGAACAGCGCGAGCGTGCGCCCCTCGGCGGCCGCGATGAGCACTTCGAGTTCTCGCACTGTCGCCTCGGCATAGTCCTCGTCTCGAGGATCGGGCAGGTCCGTCGCGCAGTAGAGCAATGCGTTGGTGGCGTAGTCGAACGGGCTTCCAACATCGATTTCTTCGGTTGTGTCGGTATCGAGGCCAAGCGTCTGCACAAGTCGTGGGGGAATCGTTGCGCTGGTGAGCACCGCTCGGTGCTTGCTCCAGAGGTTCTCGCGCAGCAGCCCTGCGATCTCGACCGGGGCGACATGGAGGGAAGCCGGTCCCGTACCGAACGGAACCCACGCCACCTCGTCGGCAGCGGCGAGAGTGACCGCGTCGATATCGATCATTAGCGCGGCGGAAGCCTGGCGTAGACGCTGGGCTTTGGAGGCAGTGTCGAGGGGCGCGTCCCTCGGTATCTTCGCTGCGAGGGCGTCGATTCGTTCACACGCCTGGCGGAGTATGACCAATGCCGCAGCAATGGACCGCTCAGCGGGGTCGACCCGTTTGCCTCTCCATGCAGCGAGTACGTCGGCGAGCTGAGACGCCGCGTCGCCAACAGCCGATATCTGCGTTTCTGAATCCGCGAGTACGGATCCGGCAGCCCTGGCGAGGCTAAGGCAGCGACCCAGCCCGATCTCGAACCCGGAGGCGCGCACAACCGTGTCATAGAAGCCGTGGACCTCGTCGATTACCACGATGTCGTGTTCCGGCAAGATCGCCCCGTCGTTGGCGACGTCGAGCCCGTAGAGATGATGGTTGACGATGACGATGTCGGCCGAATCGGCATGCTCCCTGGCCAATTCGGCGAAGCACGATTCGCCACTCGGGCACTTGGCCCTGCCGGGGCACTCGCGTGGTCCGACGCTGACGGCGCTCCACGCAGCGGGCGACGGTTCGACGCTCAGCTCCGCCCGGTCACCTTGTTCGGTCTGATCGGCCCATGCTGTGAGTGTCGCTATTTCTTGACGCACATCGGAGTCCTCGAGGCCTTCGAGACTTAGTTGGTCTTCGCTCGTGGCAATTTCGTGGAGTCGCTGGCGGCAGATGTAGTTGCTGCGTCCCTTGAGCACTGCCCAGTCGAGGTTCTGATCGATTACTTCAGCAACACGCGGGAGGTCCTGATCGGCGAGTTGGTCCTGCAGCGCCTTTGTGGCGGTTGTGATCACGGTCTTGGAGCCGTTCCCAACAAGCGCGACGAGGTAGGCGAGGGTCTTGCCAGTTCCTGTACCGGCCCCAACGATCAGGTTTTTGCCGGCCCCGAGGGACCGCGCGATCGACATCGCCATTTCGCGTTGGCCTGCGCGAGCTTCGCCGCTGGGAAGAGTCTCAACGACAGCGGCAAGGTCCTGCGCGACATCGTCAGCCTCGCGATGTGAGCTCACATTTCTCCGTCTCGATCGTCGCCACCGCAGGACCCTAACGGGTCGTCGCGCACCAGAGCGCGAACCCCAACAACGTCGGTGGCACCACTCGGCTCTATGGAGGCCATAGCCTCGGCTTGCATGGACCTTTCAGGCATCGACCTCGACCGTGTGCCCTCCCACATTGGGTGCATCATGGACGGCAACGGCCGTTGGGCAGCAAAGCGTGGCCTGCCGCGCACCGAGGGACACGCGCAGGGCGAGCACGCATTGTTCGACACGCTCGAAGGTGCCTTGGAACTGGGCATCGAATGGTTCACCGTTTATGCCTTCTCGACCGAGAACTGGAAACGTCCAAAGGAAGAGGTTCGTTTTCTCCTCAACTTCAACCAGGAAATCCTCGACCGCCGAGCCGAAGACCTACACGAGCGTGATGTACGAATCCGTTTCATAGGTCGAAATAATTGGCGCGTGCCGAAGCGGTTGGTCAGGCGGATGGACGAAGCGGCGGAGAAGACCCGTTTCAACAAAACAATGACCTTCACGATCGCCTTCAACTACGGCGGACGTGCCGAGATCGTTGATGCAGTGCGTGCTTTGGTGAGCGAAGGAGTTGAAGCTAACAAGATCACCGAGGCCGCGATCGCCAAGCGCCTCTATGACCATTCCATGCCCGACCCCGATCTCTTAATTCGGACCTCGGGCGAGAACCGCCTGTCAAACTTCTTGACGTGGCAGTCGGCCTACAGCGAGTTGTATTTCACCGACGTGCTGTGGCCAGAATTCGGTCGAGACCAGCTGGCCGATGCCGTACGCGAATATCAACATCGAGAACGGCGCTTCGGCGCCGTTTGAGCCGGTGTCATCGAATCCCTCGTCCAAGTACTACCGCGAGGACGCGGTCGTGTTGCGCACGTGGAAGCTCGGCGAGGCGGACAAAATTCTCTCCTTGCTCACCCGAACGCGGGGACGTGTGCGTGCGGTCGCCAAGGGTGTTCGGCGGACCCGCTCGAAGTTTGGCGCTCGGCTAGAGCCCGCGACCTGTGTCGCCCTTCAGCTCTATGAGGGGCGAGGCGACCTCGACACGGTCACTGGTGCCGACACGATCGAGCGCTTCAGCAGTCTGCGGAGCGATATCAACCAGTTCGCGCGGGCGAGCGCGATGCTCGAAGCGGTTGATCAACTCGCTCAGGCCGAACTCGACGTTGGTCATCTCTACACGATGCTCGTCGGCGCGTT
>JADFOM010000020.1:12756-16808 GCA_022562835.1 Acidobacteriota bacterium
AGCTCGATACCTCGTCATCGGGACTCGTAGTGCCGGCCTTCTTCATGAAGGTTCTCGCCTCGGAGGGGTTTGCTCCCCACGTTGAGAGTTGCGTCGAATGTGGGACCGAAGACGACCTGGTGTCGTTCGACCCAGCCGCAGGTGGTGTGCTCTGTGGTCTTCACCGGCGCGGCCGCTCTGTGAAGTCGGGTTCGATCGACGCGATCGGCGACATCCTCGGTGGGCGCCTGCGCGTGGCTCTCGAAGTTGACGACGTCTCTGTCATTCACGAGGTCGACCAGCTTGCCATCGAGCTGATGGAGTACCACCTCGAACGTCGGATTCGCTCAGTGCGCGTCGTCGAATAAAGCAGCGCTCACCAGTTCGCGTGCCGTCGTCGGTGTCTACTGGGAGATTGGGATCCACCCCTGGGCGCTAGCTGACCACTCCATCCACGCGTTGAGTGCCGGGTCCCACTGAATGTATGTGTTGCGTTGGGGGTCCCATGTGGGCGCTTCGACCCCTGGCTCCGCAGGTGCGGAGGCTTCGGGCTCGCTCGCTTCAGGTTCGGGGGCGGGCGGAGCAGCAGCGGGGACTGCGGGATCTTCGAACACGGGCTCGGTCCACGTCGAAGCCGGCGGAGCGAAGTCATCGGCCGCTACATCTTCCGGCGCTGGCGGTGGCGCAACGGACTCGACCGGTGGAGGCGGTGCTGCAGCGCCAGTGGGCGGCGCCTGCGCAGGCTGGGCCGGCATTGTTGGTTGCTGCGCGATGGGGGCTGGTAGTGGCATGCCGACAGCGGCGGCCATCGTAGTAAGCCCGATCACCGCTGGCGGAATGCCTACCTGGGACTTGTCGACGACCAGTGTCGACGCGGTCATGTCGCCCACTCGGCGGTGACCGTTCGACGCCAGCGAGGTAATGAGTCCCACGAGCGGGAAGAAGATTCCGCCTGGGATTCCGTCAACGATCCAGAGCAGCCAGCGGAGGGCAGCAGCCCCAAACCCGTGTAGTGACCCGTCGGATTGGGAGATGACCCTCAGCCCCATGATGTGTTTGCCTATCGAGGCGCCGGTGGCGCCGGCCAGGAACACCAGGTTGGCGATCGAATAGATGAATGGTGCGCCGATCACCAACCACAAGTCATTACCCTCGAGCACGAAAGCGTCGTCGCCGCTGGCCACGCACACAGCGTTGCCAGCGATGTTGTTGAAGAAGTCGCAGAAGGCCTGTCCGTTGGCAAATTGGGCAACCTCACCGCTGGGCACACTCTGTGCAAGGGCCAGGAACACGGCGGTCAAGATTGCGATAGCGATGACCACATCGATGATCGCGGCGACCACGCGTCTGCCCATGACCGCTGTCGGATCGATTGGCACGGCTGTATATGGCGTCGTCATGGCTACTGTTGTAGTCGAACAAGCACCCCGTATCGAGGACCGTGGCGCTGCGGGCAGGTTCCATAAAATGTGCGAAGGACGTAGTTCGCCCCATTAGCCTCGGTGCATCCGCGGCGTTGCCCGTGACACCGCGGCCAAGTCGTTTGCTCCGTATCCCGGGGTGGAAGGGACCTCCCGGTGGCCGAACTGTTCGATGAAATCGTGAACCTGTCGAAACGTCGTGGTTTCGTGTTTCAGTCGGCTGATATCTACGGAGGTTTCCGGTCCGCCTATGACTATGGCCCGATCGGTGTCTTGATGTTGCGTAACGTCAAGGACCAGTGGTGGCGATCGATGGTGCAGCTGCGCTCCGACGTCGTAGGCCTCGATGCATCAATTCTCGCTCCACCCGCCGTTTGGGAGGCCTCGGGCCACCTCGCCAGTTTCACAGACCCGTTGGTGGACTGTCGCGAGTGTGGTGCCCGTCACCGTCTCGACAAACTCGAGGATGCAGAGCAGTGCCCGACCTGCAACAAGCGAGGCACCTTCACAGAGGCGCGCGACTTCAACCTGATGTTCAAGACCCAGGCAGGCCCGGTTGCCGAAACCGCCGCCGACGTCTATCTACGTCCTGAAACGGCACAGGGAATTTTCGTGAACTTCGCGAACGTTTTGACGACGAGTCGCAAGAAGCCTCCATTTGGTATCGCTCAGGTCGGCAAGTCGTTCCGCAACGAGATCACGCCGGGAAACTTCGTCTTCCGGACCCGCGAGTTCGAACAGATGGAGATGGAGTACTTCGTTCCTCCCGACCAAGCGGACCAGTGGTACGAGTATTGGTGCAACGAAAGGATGGACTGGTACCGCGACCTCGGAATCGCAGCCGACCAGCTCCGCTTGCGTCCCCATGCCGACGACGAATTATCGCATTACTCGAGCGCGACCAGCGACGTCGAGTATCTCTTTCCGTGGGGTTGGGATGAGCTCGAGGGCATAGCAAACCGTGGTGACTTCGATCTTCGCCAACATGCCGAGCACTCGGGCGCAAAGCTCGAGTATTTCGATCAGGCCACGAACGAACGTTACATACCGCACGTCATCGAGCCAGCGGCTGGTGCCACGCGCACGATGTTGGCGTTCTTGATGGATTCTTATGCCGTCGACTCCGTCAATGGTGAGGACCGCACCGTCCTGCGTCTAGACCCAAGACTTGCACCCCACAAGGTCGCCGTCCTGCCGCTGTCGCGCAAGGACACGTTGTTGCCGACCGCCCGCGAGGTCTTCGATCTGGTGTCGCCGCATTGGATGTCGGACTATGACGAGACTCAGGCGATTGGGCGCCGCTACCGCCGTCAGGACGAGATCGGTACGCCGTTGTGTGTAACCGTCGACTTCGACACGCTCGAGGATCGAGCCGTCACGGTGCGCGACCGTGATACCACAGAGCAGGACAGAGTCTCGATCGACCGTCTCGAAGACTATCTCCGAGGTCGACTCGGTTTCTAAGATCGAGCTGGTGATCGGCACTGTGATGGGCCGGTCCGCAGGTTAGGTTCAGACCATGGGAATTGCTGACGACGACATCGGGAAGGTGCGCGAGGCGACTGACATCGTCGAGCTGATCACCCGTCACGTCGCCCTCCGAAGGGTCGGACGTCGTTGGCAGGGCCTGTGCCCGTTCCACGATGAGAAGTCGCCATCGTTCTCGGTCAACGCCGAGGAAGGCTTGTATCACTGCTTCGGATGCAAACGAAGCGGTGACGCGATCACGTTCGTCCAGGAGATGGAGCACCTCGAATTCCCTGAGGCGGTCACGATGCTTGCCGACTCGGCAGGGATTTCGCTCAACTACACCACCGCTGACGAGGGACGCCGCCGCTCACGCCACGCCGAACTCGCTGAGATCGTCTCACACGCCGCCGATTTCTACCACGAACGATTGATGGACATGGACTATGCCGGCGCGCGTCCCGCCCGCGAGTACCTGCGTCAGCGCAGCTACGACGGCACTGTGGCCCGTCAGTTCAAGCTCGGCTGGTCGCCTGATGACTGGGATGCGCTTGCACGGCGTCTTCAGGTGTCCGAACGAGACTTGGTCGACTCGGGCCTGGGCTTCATCAACAAGCGCGGTCGACCACAGGATTTCTTTCGGGCCCGCGTCATGTTCCCGATCTATGACGAGCGCGGTGCGGCGGTCGGATTCGGCGGAAGACAGCTTCCGGGTGGGCAACCGCCCAAATACAAGAACACCTCGGGTGACGCGCTCATCTACGACAAGTCGCGCGTTCTGTATGGCCTGAGCTGGCACAAGGCGCAGATCACGAAGGCTGAAGAGGTCATCATCTGTGAGGGCTACACAGATGTGATCGGTTTCGCTTCGGTCGGACTCGATCGCGCCGTCGCTACATGTGGGACAGCCCTCACCGAGCAACACATCAAGTTGTTGCGGCGCTTCGGTGTGCAACGTTTGGTGTTGGCCTTCGACGCTGATGCTGCGGGTCAAGCTGCCGCCGCACGCGTTTATGAGTGGGAGCAGGCTCACGGCGTTGACGTAACGGTCGTCGATTTTCCCGACGGTCAGGATCCGGGCGATCTGGCCCGCGATGACCCCCAACGGCTTGCGGATGCGGTCGCGTCGCCGGTACCTCTGATGGAGTTTCGGCTGGGTCGGGTCTTCGCGGCGGCCGATTTCTC
>JADFOM010000299.1 GCA_022562835.1 Acidobacteriota bacterium
CTCACCTCGCGCATGCGGCATCTTGAATGGGCGCAGCAGAGATTTCCCGATGTGGCGGACACCACCCAGCGCGCCGCTTCCCGAGACCCGCGCCTGTGGCAACGTCGGCCCGATCACGACGACTTCGCGCAGATCAATATCGGCGTGGCTGCCATCGACTGGGAACCAGAGTTCGTCAAGGGTTGCCCCGACGGCGTGAGGAGTCGCATCGAAGCGCTCGGTCCGCTAGCCAATTCGCCGGTGACGCTCGACCTGTCCTCGACTATCGGAATCGTGGGTCCCGACACCGCGACGCGAGCTCTTGCGCGCAGCATTCTGATCCAACTCGCCGTACACCAGGGCCCAGCGGACGTGACGTTTGCGGCGATGACCAACCAGCCAGATCGGTGGCGTTGGATCGAATGGCTTCCCCACTGCGCCCATGACGAAGTCGGCCCGATCGCTGACACACCGCATCGACGGGGAGAACTCACCAGGTGGCGCGACGAGAGCACCAACGCCCAGCGCTGGGTCCTCGTCGACGACCACCGAATAGTCGACGAACCCAACGGTCTGCGAGAGGCCATCGCAGCAACGGACCGGGGCATTGTTCTCGCCGCCAGCCGTGATCAGCTTCCCGACTCGTGCAAGAGCATCGTCCTCATCGACTCAGGAGCAGAGACAGCGCGCGTCGAACGCCCAACCATCGGTGCTGTCATCGAGGACGTCTCGGTGGCGGGCGTCGATGCCAAAACCGCCGAAGCGACAGCACGATCCATCGCCCGCTTCCGTGACCCCGAAGCGGGCAATGGATCGGCTCAGATTGCGCCGCGAGCGAGGCTCGTCGACCTGATCGACTTCGACGATGACGCATCGGAAGTGATCCTTGGTCGCTGGAGAAACGCGGCCGAGAAGGACTCGCTCGAGATTCCGATCGGTGTTGATGCCGGCGGGATACGCAAGCTCGACCTTGTAGCTGACGGACCACACGCGCTCATCGCAGGGACGACCGGATCGGGTAAGAGCGAGTTGTTGCGGACCATCGTGGCATCACTCGCGGTGCATCACTCACCAACGGAAGTCAACGTCGTGTTGATCGACTACAAGGGGGGCAGCGCCTTCGATGCGTGTGCAGATCTTGTACACACCGTCGGAGTCGTCACCGATCTCGACGACGGACTCGCGCAACGCGCACTTCTGTGTCTCAACGCCGAGTTGCGCCACCGCGAACATCGACTGCGCGATGGTGGGGTGAGTGACATCAGGCAGTACCGAAGTCTTTCGGGCAGCGTTGAGCCGCTACCGCGGCTTGTTGTCATCATCGACGAGTTCGCCACACTGGCGGCTGAGTTGCCGACCTTCATCGACGCGCTCGTCGACATCGCACAACGCGGACGGAGTCTCGGCGTGCATCTCATTTTGGCCACCCAGCGTCCCGCTGGGGCCATCAAGGAAAACATCAAAACAAACACAAACATGCGCATCGCGCTGCGCGTCGTCGACAAGGCCGACTCGACCGATGTCCTAGCCGACCCCGCGGCAGCAGACATCGGCCGACACCTCCCAGGCCGCGGGTTCTTGCGGCTCGGGCCAGCTGAACTCATCGAGTTCCAGTCCGCCATCGTCAGCGAGCACGGCCCTACACATCGTGAATCGAAAACCTTGTTTCGTGTCGACGAGACCGCTGCGCCGCTCCACGAACGCACCGACCTTGAACGACTCGTCGAAGTCGTCAATGCCGCATGGAGTGGCATGCAACGTCCAGCTCCGCGGCGACCTTGGCCCGACCCGCTCCCCCGGCGGCTCAAGCCAGACGAATTGGGCGAGTTCGACACCCGTGATGACGGTGTTGCACTCGCGTTGTGTGACCTTCCTCGTGAGCAGCGCTTTGAGCCGTGGGTCTGGCGACCGGACTCAGGTCATCTGCTCTGCTATTCAAGAGATGGCGTCGGCACGATCCTCGCGACCGCGGCGCGACTCATGGCGCAAGAGCATGCGGTCGCCGATTGTCACATCTACGCGCTCGATCAGGGCGATCGGACACTCGAAGTGCTGCGAGAACTTCCGCACTGCGGCGCGGTCATCGGTCCCGACGAGCGAGAGCGTCAACAACGTCTCATCGGATTTCTCGACGACACGCTACGAGCACGCCGCGGTGGCGACCGCAGCGGCCCGGCATTGACCGTTGTCATCGCCAGTTGGGCGACGCTGTGTTCGGAGTTCGACGGATACAAGGGCTCTATGGTGACTACGGCTCTCAACCGGCTGTTTAGTGATGGGGCCGCGGTGGGTATTTATCTGCTCGTCGGTGCCGCTCGTGCGCAGGCCATCCCCGCTGCCCTCGTTGCGACGACCGCTAATCGTCTCGCCTTCTCACTCGCCGAGCGCTCGGACTATCTCGCGTTTGGCTTAGACGTGACCGTCGACCCCGCCAAACTGCCGCCGGGCCGCGGCTACCACATCGGCTCCGGCGTCGAGTTGCAGATGCCGTCGTTCGACACCGATGACCGCTTCGATGTGGATCCCGCATCGACCCCTCAAGAGCTACTACCGAAGACGATCGAGACCCTGCCCGAGCGAGTTGGGCGGGGTTCCCTCCGAGTCCGGCCGCCCGCCGAACTGGATCAAGACCAAGAGGGTCATCCCCTCGAGGTCGACATCGGCCTAAGTGCTGCAACGCTGTCGACGCTTACGCTTCGTTTCCACCTCGGCGAACACCTGGCGGTTCTGGGTCCGTCACGCTCGGGCCGCAGCACGACCCTGGCGACCATTGCTGAATCTGCGATCGAGGGCGGCTGTGACGTCTCGATTCTCATGTCTCGGCCATCGGTCCTCAGCGCGACGAGCCCACTCGCCGCCAGATGCGAAGATGCCAGCATCGGCGATCGGCTTTACGAACTCAGCGGTCATGGCCGTCCTCATTTGATCGTGGTTGACGATGCTGAATTTTTCGATGACGAGGACGGCCATTTGGCGAGCATCATCCAACGTCCGCCAGCGCAGTGCCATGTGATCGTTTCAACACGAGCTGAACATCTTCGTGCAGGATTCAGGCACTGGACTGTCGGGGTGCGTCGATCCCGTCACGCAATCCTGCTCCGTCCCGATGACACCGATGGCGATCTGTTCGGCACGCGGCTCGATCCACGTATGGAAATCGCCCCGATCGCAGGCCGAGGTGTGTACCTGAGCGACGGGACATACACCGTCTGCCAGGTGGCCACGCCGGAGGATCTGACATGATGTCGATGCCCTCATCGGCTGCCAAAACACAATTCGAAATCGAACACGCGACCGTCGGGTCCATCGTCTGTGACCAAGCACCGACGCGACGCAGACCAGCACGGGGCCATGTCCGGCGCACAGGTCAAGCCATCGTTGCCGTGTTCACCCACAAGCCTCCGTCAGCGGAGGTGCTCGACCGCCTTGACCTGCTCGATCACCCCAACCTGGTCGAGTGGCTCGGAACATGTGACATCGATAACGCAGTGATAGCGATCAGTGCACTCGCAGAAGGCGGCTCACTATTGGACCGCGACGCGCAGCTCCACCTCAACGAGCCTGAAATCGCCAGGGTG
>JADFOM010000300.1 GCA_022562835.1 Acidobacteriota bacterium
TTGACCTGCGCAGCGAAGAGGGCTGGCGCCGGGTGGTGGCGCGCTACTGGGGCAACATAACCCTGGTGGACCGTTCGGTGGGCAGGATTCTGCGCGCCCTGGAAGAGAGCGGACAGGCCGACGACACGGTCGTCGTCTTCACCAGCGACCACGGCGAGATGGCGGGGGACCACGGCATCCTCGGCAAGACGGTGATGTACGAAGAGTCGGTCAGAGTGCCGTTGATACTGCGCGCGCCCATGCTGGGCGCAGAACCCAGGCACATCGGCGGCAATTTCAGTCACATCGACCTGGTGCCGACCCTGCTCGAGCTGATGGGCGAGCCCATACCTGAGGCGCTACAGGGGCAGAGCAGGGTACGGGTGTTGTGCGGCGACGCCGACCTGGACGACAACGACGTGTTTATCGAATGGAACGGCGCCGACGGCCACCCTCCCCGCTCCCTGGGAGAGGCCGAGGTCAACCGGAGCATGGCCCAGCCTCTGCGCACGGTGGTCTCCGCGGGCGGCACCCTCCTTGCTTTGTCGGTGTCGGCGGGCGGCGCGTCGGGAAGATGCTCGACCTCGCGCACCACGTCATAGCCGAGATAGCCGACCAGCCCGCCGTGCAGCGGTGGGAGATCATCGATCTCGGGTGCCTTGCACTGATCTAGCAACGACTCGATCGCAGCGAGGACACCCTCGGAGAGCGGCACCGCAACGGGAAGCTCACCTTCGACCTGGAGCTCACGACCATGCGCGACGATCTTGGCCAAGGGATTTCGTCCGACAAAGGACCACCGGCTCCAGCGTTCGCCGTGTTCGACCGACTCGAACAAGAACCCGTCGCCATCGCCCACAATTCGCGCGAACGCGGCAACCGGGGTGGTCATGTCCGCCAACAGGTGCCGCCAAACGGGCACAATCGAGTACGTCGACGCATAGTCTCGAAATTGTTCGATCGTCGGCTCGGTCATGGGCCGAACTTTCGGTAAAAGCAGCTGTACTCGCCGGTGTGGCATGCGCCGCCGCCCTGCTGATCGACTGTGAACACCAGAGCATCGCCGTCGCAGTCATACGCCACTGAACGGATGTACTGTGCATCACCCGACGTGTCGCCCTTACGCCACACCTCTTGACGAGACCGGCTCCAAAAGACGGTGCGGCCTTGAGCAAGGCTCATCCGCAGCGTGTCCTCGTTCATCCAGGCGAGCATCAAGACAGCCTTCGTGGAGGCATCCTGAACAATCGCGGGCACCAAACCGTTCTCGTCGTACACGATCGACGCGAGTTGGTCCTCGGTCGCCTCGATGGGCGTTTGTGCGGACATTCGGCCAGTCTAGGGATCCGCCAGCACCGGCGACTCATCAAATTCGTTCAGAGCGCGAATTGACCAACCAAATGCGGTGTCAGACACCGAGCGCGGAACCGACCCTGCCAAACCACGCAATTCGCTCGGTGTCTGACACCGTTCGCTGGAGCTCAGAGATATAGACCTGTAGAGCCCTCGGTCAGACGCTCCGATGCCACAGCATGGACGTCTCGCTCGCGCAGGATGATGTACTCGTTGCCGCGGACGTCGACCTCATAGCGATCCTCCGGGTTGAACAACACCTGGTCCTGGACCTCCATGGCCCGCACGTTCGGACCGACAGCGATGACCTCGGCCCAGGTCAATCTGCGACCCATCTGCGCCGTTGCGGGAATGAGGATTCCCCCGGTGCTTCGACGCTCGCCCTCGAGAGCCTCGATGCTGACGAGAATCCGATCATTCATCATCTTGATCGGAAGGCGGTCGTGTTGGTTGCCCGCTGGTCCGGGTACTGGCTGGTCTTTGAGAGTCTTACTCACCGCTGGAACGGTAGCGCGAGACCGTGTGGATCGAACGAGGGCGATTCCGCTCAAGGTCGAACGGAGACTCCGCGTTGGGATAGCACAGACTTGGCCTCTGCGACCGATGCCTCACCGAAGTGAAAGATCGATGCGGCGAGTAACCCCGTTGCTCCACCCTTTGTGGCGCCTTCGGCGAGGTGGTCCAGAGTGCCGACTCCCCCACTGGCGATGACCGGAATCGACACGGCGTCTACCACCGCGCGGGTCATTTCGACATCGAACCCTTCGCGTGTGCCGTCTCGGTCCATGGAGGTCAGCAGAATTTCACCAGCGCCGAGTCGCTCGACCTCGCCTGCCCAATCAATTGCATCGATTCCAGTGCGGATCCGACCTCCGTGGGTGAATACCTCAAAACCGGAGCTGTCGGCACAGCGGCGGGCATCGATCGCCACCACGACACATTGGGAACCGAATTCGAGCGCCATCTCACGGATCAGTTCTGGGCGTTTAACCGCCGCAGTGTTGATGGACGTCTTGTCAGCGCCAGCTCGCAATAGCGCCCTAGCGTCCTCGATGGAGCGAATCCCACCGCCGATCGTGAACGGTATGAAGACCTGTTCGGCCACGCGCGAGGCCAGTTCCACGGTCGTATCGCGGTCGTCCGATGACGCCGTTATGTCGAGAAAGACCAGTTCGTCGGCTCCTTCGGCGTCATAACGAGCGGCGAGTTCGACAGGGTCGCCAGCGTCGACCAGGTCGACGAAGTTGACACCCTTGACAACACGCCCGTTGTCGACGTCGAGACATGGAATGACACGAACGGTTTGCATGGCTCAGACCTCCTCGGGCGGGCGCATCGCAGCGAGCGCATCCTCGATAGAAATTACACCTTCGTAGAGGGCCTTGCCGATGATTACCCCGCCGAGCTGAGGGTCTCTACAGGCTAGCTCGGCGATCGCCAACAGATCCTCGATCGACCCGACTCCACCACTGGCGATCACGGTCATGTCGGTCAAATCCAGCGCTTCGCTGAGCAATGTAAGGTCCGGGCCCTCAAGAGTGCCGTCGCGCTCGATCTGGGTGACTATCACCGCCGCGGCCCCCCGCCCGTCGAGTTCGGACAGCATCGACCCCAAACTGCGACCGCTAGATTCGGTCCACCCGTGCACGGCAACGTCTCGTCCCTTGACGTCGAGACCGACTGCGACTTCGCCGTGCGCTGCCACTCGATCGACCAGGGCGGGATCGCCGACAGCGGCAGTGCCCATCACGACCCGTTTTACGCCGTGGTCGAACAGTGCCCGGGCGGTCTCGACGGTGCGCACGCCACCACCCGTCTGAACCGGCACGGCCACCGAGTCGGCGATGGCCTCGATTACGGGACGGTTGGTCGCAACGCCGGACCGAGCGGCGTCGAGATCGACGACGTGGATCCACTTGGCTCCCGCTCTCTCGAACCCGAGTGCGGTGTCGACAGGATCCTGGTCATAGTCGGTGACCTCGGCATAGTCGCCATATCGCAGCCTCACACACTTGCCGCCCAACAGGTCTATGGCTGGGTACAACTCAGCGCTCACGACTCGCCGATCGATGCAACGAAGTTCGCCAGCAGCTTCAGCCCGTTGAGGCCCGATTTTTCGGGGTGAAACTGCGTAGCGACCGTGTTGTGCTGTCGCACTGCCGCTACCACCTCGCCGCCGTAATCACATGTGGCGATGGTCTGTGCAGTGCGTTGGG
>JADFOM010000021.1 GCA_022562835.1 Acidobacteriota bacterium
ACCTCTCTCCCAGACGCGGGCCCCAGCACCCTTGCGCGGATCGGCGCCATCGCTGCGGTGCTGATCGGCGGGGTGTGCGGCGGGCTGATCGGCTACTCGGTGACCGACCTGCAATGCACCGACTGCGGAAACTGGAGCGCGGTTGGCGCTGCGGTCGGTGCGATTGGGGCTGCGATCGGAGTTGCTGTGATCGTGGTTCTGACGCTGCGTGCGATGGCGGAGTGGCGAGCGATCGAGGCCCGAGGCGCCGCAACCGCTGAACGAGACGAGATCGATCCACCCTCGGACTCAGGGTGAACGACCTGTGGCGATAGTCGACCTCGCCGCGTTGCACGACCTCGCCGTGTCGATTGCGGCTGCAACGGCGACCGAAGTCGTGCGGCGTTCGAATGAATCCTTCGAGGTCGCAACGAAGTCGAGTGCCACAGACCTCGTCACAGAAATCGACGCCTGGGCCGAGCGTTTCATCATCGACAGCATCAGCGAGGCCCGACCAGACGATGGTTTCATCGGCGAGGAGGGGGCCGACAGCGCTTCTCGCTCCGGCGTGACCTGGGTGATCGATCCCATCGACGGCACGACCAATTTCGTCTATCGCTATCCCATGTTTGCGGTCTCAATCGCCGCGGTCACCGAAACCGAGACACTCGTTGGCGCGGTGGCGCATTGCTCGAGCGGCGAGGTCTACCACGCGACTACCGGTGGAGGAGCCTTCGTCGGAGAATCGCCACTCGCTGTGTCCGATCAGCAGAGTCTGCCCCAGTCGCTCGTTGCGACAGGTTTTGGCTACGACGCAGAGCAACGCCGGCAACAGGCGCAACAACTCACCCACATCATCGGAGAGGTACGCGACATTCGACGTTCCGGCAGTGCCGCGACCGATCTCGCGTTCACCGCCGCCGGGCTCGTCGATGCGTACTACGAAGCCGGACTCAACCGTTGGGACATCGCCGCGGGCGAGCTGATCGTGCGCGAGGCGGGTGGGCTTGTTGATCTGACCGAGACCGGCAACAGGCGTTACTCTGTCCTAGCCGCGGCACCCGGCGTCTTCGATGAACTTCGCGTTCTACTGAAGATGGCGCGGGGACATGCCGATGGGCCATGGTAAGAGTCAAACAAACGTGACTTGGTCGGGGCTGCACCACTCGACCCGTCTGATAGGGCACGATTGACCCGTGGGAACACGTATTCTGACCGTTGAGGACGATGAGAGAATTCGAACTGCGGTACGCCTCGCGCTCGAAGACGAAGGTTGGAACGTCACCGAAGCAGACAACGGTGAAGATGCGTTAAAGGCATTCGCGCGTCAGCCCGCCGATGTCGTGTTGATCGACATCATGCTCCCAGGCATGGACGGCTTCGAGGTCTGCAGAGCGATCCGGCATGATTCCGATGTGCCGATCGTGATGGTTACCGCGCGCGACGACACACACGACGTCGTTGCCGGTCTAGAGGCGGGCGCCGATGACTACCTCACGAAACCGTTCGCTCCAAAGGAACTATCCGCTCGGATTCGCGCCCTACTTCGCAGGACGAGATCGACCGATCTCTCATCACAAAAGCTCCAGTTCGGTGACCTCGAGGTAATACCCGATGAGGGCGTCGTGCGCCTGGCGGGTGCGGAGGTCCACCTCACCAAGACCGAATTTCGCCTGCTGGTGGAACTCGCCTCGAACCCGGGGCGAGTATTCAGCCGTGAGGTATTGCTCGAACGGGTATGGGGCTACGGATATTTTGGTGACGGTCGACTTGTCGACGTCCACGTGAGGCGGCTGCGAACCAAGATCGAGGCGGATCCGGCCCATCCCGCACACGTCGTCACCGTACGCGGCCTCGGCTACAAGCTCCAGACCTGACCGTGGCCATGACGGGTCCCGCTCGACCTAGCGGTCGTCGAGGCTTTGACCGACTTGGACTCCGAGACCGGATGACCATCGCGTTCGCGCTCGGCGCGTTCGTGATCACCGTCGTGGTCGCCTTGGCGACGCTGGTGATTACGCGCCAGATACTGTTGAACCAGCGCGAAGACGGGGCGTTACGCGTCGCCATCTCCAATGCGCAGATCGTCAGCAACGGCCTCTCCGATGAATCGGACCCGGACGCTCTCGCGCCGTTGGTCGCGGGCCTCAACACAACCGGGGGCGCCCGAGCCCTGCTCAACTTCGAAGACACCTGGCATGCCTCGAATGCAGTCGAATTCGGCGAGACGGATCTACCCGAAGTCTTGCTCACCGACGTCGTCGAGATGGGCCAAGCGGCGCGCATGCGCAGCAACCTACGCGGAGAGCCAGTCCTCCTCATCGCAATACCTATCCCAAACTCCAACGCGAACTACTTCGAGTCGGTGCCACTCGATGAGATCCAGTCGACGTTGCGCACATTGTCGACAATTCTTGCTGTCTCGGTCATCGGTTCAACAATCTTCGCCGCGGCCCTCGGCTACTGGGCATCGCGCCAAGCCTTGCGACCGCTCCGAGTCGTTACAAGTGCGACCGAGGCGATCGCGGAGGGTCAATTCGATACCCGCCTGGAACCGCCCGCCGACCGCGACCTTGCCATTCTCGTCACGCGTTTCAACAGCATGGCGGCCGGGCTAGAGGAACGCATCGAACGCGACGCCCGGTTTGCCTCCGAGGTGTCGCACGAACTTCGGTCGCCGTTGATGACGCTCACGGCCTCGATCGAGGTACTGGAGAACAGCAGGGATGAGCTTACGCCGCGCGCCGCCACCGCTCTCGATCTCCTCTCGAGCGACATCGATCGGTTCCGCGGGCTGGTCGAAGATCTGCTCGAGATCTCCCGCTTCGACGCGGGTCAAGCATCGCTGCAGCTCTCCTCGTTCAACGCCGCAGAGTTTCTCGACCAGATCGTGGCGCATGATTCACCAGAGACCGCCGTCGACCTTGAGGCCGACAGCAACCAAATCATCGTCACCGCAGACAAACGTCGAATGGCGCGCATCATGTCGAACCTGTTGGCCAACGCACGGACCTACGCAGGCGGCGCTACCTCGGTGCAACTTGGACACACTCCCGACGACGAGACGTTCTGGGTGGCGGTCGAGGACGCCGGGCCGGGCGTGGACCCCACCGAACGATCAGTCATCTTCGAGCGCTTCTCGCGCGGCAGCGGTGGCGGTAGCCGTGCTAGCGAAACCGGAATGGGTCTGGGACTCGCGATGGTGACCGAAGACGCAGCGTTGCATGGAGGTAGCGTCGAGGTCCAGGACCGCACCGACGGAAAACCAGGCGCCAGATTCGTCGTGACGCTGCCGGTCAGAGACATCGGGGAGGGCGAATACCACTGATGCGAAACCCATCTACCGGTCTGGCGCGACCTCTGTACGCACTGGTCGTAGCGATCATCGCGTTGAGCGCTGGCTGTGCAATCCCCACCGACTCCAAACCTCGCGCACTAAGCGCAGATGAACTCCCCGAAGGCCTCGTACCGACCTCGACCGTCCCTATCTCAGAACCAACCGGAACTGACATCGTGGGCGTTTGGTACCAGACCCAGGTAGGTGGCCTGCAGCGCGTCGGGCGCAGCGTCGAAACTGCGTCCGTGCAAAGTGCCCTAGAGGCTCTGTTCGAGCCGACGCCCGACGGCTCGCCGAATCGCCTCACCAATCAGTGGAATGACCCGAACATTGCACTCATCGGACTCGAACTTCGTGAAGACAACCGACTCACGGTCAACCTTAGTGCCATCCCCCCAGCGGCCGAGGGGGCGCTTGCGGGTCCCACGTTTGCGCAGCTGGTCTGGACGGTGACCCAGACTCCGTTCGGGGTCGACATGGTGCGTCTGCAAGTCGAAGGCGAACCAATCCGTATGGTTGCGGGAGAAAGCGGCGCCGGGTTCATCGCCCGCAGTGACTTCGCTAGTCAGCCCGAGGGTGTACCGGTTACCCCCACCAACCGCTCGCGTCCTACCCGCACCGTCCCGGCGATCACCGTCCAGCCTGCCAAGACCGACCCTGCGCCGCCGGGGCCTGCCGCGGCCTCGCCGCAGAGACCCACGACATCTACACTCAACAATTGACACTCTGACCGATTGAACTCACGCAGATACCCAACGAACGTTCACCCAAAAAAGACCTTTGCAATGTCGTACAACGCAGGATTCACAAGCTTGAGCTGTGCCGTCGCCTCCGCCAGAGGTACACGGACAACCTCGCCGTTCTGTAACGCAACCATTTTGCCAAAGTCGCCGTCATGGGCAGCGTGGACCGCCTCGACCCCGAACCAAGTCGACAACACGCGATCAAATGCTGTGGGCGTGCCACCGCGCTGCACATAACCAAGAATCGTCACGCGCGTTTCGAAGCCGGTACGGCTTTCGATCTCATCGGCGACGACCGCTGCGATACCACCGAGACGTTTGTGACCGTATACATCGATGCCGCGGTCGACCAGGTCGAGTGTTCCTTCAACCGGAACAGCGCCCTCTGCTACTACCACGATCGAGGCATACCGGCCGCGCCCGTGACGTCGCACTAGGGATTCACAGACGTCTGCCATGTCGAACGGCACCTCGGGGACGAGGGTCATCGTCGCACCACCTGCGATCCCGGCCCACGTCGCGATGTGTCCGGCGTGGCGGCCCATCACTTCGACGACCATTACGCGATCGTGTGATTCGGCGGTCGTGTGAAGTCGGTCGATAGCTTCGGTAGCGATCTCGACGGCCGTCTCGAAACCAAACGTCATCTCCGTACTGCCAACGTCATTGTCAATTGTTTTGGGTACCCCAATGACAGAGAAGCCCTGCTCGAACATCGCGCTGGTGGCGCTCAACGTCCCCTCTCCGCCGATGCTGATGAGCCCATCTATCCCGTGTCTTTCCAATGTTGCTCGGACACGATCGGGCCCGTCGTCATACATGAAGGGCTGCGCCCGGCTCATCCCCAGCACCGAACCGCCACGGGGTAGAAGGCCGCGGCAAGCCTCGACATCCAATGTCATCGTGCGGTCCTCAAGCACGCCAGCCCAGCCGTCCAGAAACCCCACGACCTCGTCGCCGTATTGCCGCTCGGCGACACGTACGACTCCGCGAATCACCGCATTGAGACCTGGACAATCGCCACCACCGGTGAGAACTCCGAGTTTCATTCATTCCCCGCATCTGTGTTCGCGGACGATCGCTCGATCGTTGCCTGTGCCCTATTGTCGACCCATGCTCGTCTGGAACCAAACCTCGCGGCCCGCCAGCGCACAAATGCCGCCGACGAATCGACTGATCGGCCACCATTACACATGAGCATCATCGTCGCGATCGACGCAGGAACGACGGGGGTAAGGGCCGTTGCGGTGCGAGAGGACGGTCGGGTCGGTCCATACAGTTACCGCGAGTTCACGCAGCATTTCCCCCGACCCGGCTGGGTCGAACACGACCCGAATGAGATCTGGGAGGCCACTCTGGTGGTCTTGGGTGAACTCATTGAGCTGCTCGACGCACCCGTTGCCGCCATCGGCATCACGAATCAACGAGAAACCGTCGTCGTATGGGATTCCGAGACCGGCGAGCCGCTTCATCGGGCGATCGTCTGGCAGGATCGCCGTACCGCCGAGCGCTGCAAACAACTCGAGTCCAACGGCCATCTCGAACTTATTCGCGACCGAACCGGGCTCGTTCTCGATCCCTACTTCAGCGCATCGAAGCTGCAATGGATCTTCGAAAATGGAGTCGAACGTAACGACCGGGTCCGCTTCGGCACGATCGACAGCTGGTTGATCCACAAGCTGTCAGGTCATAGGGCGCACTATACCGACGTGTCCAATGCGAGCCGAACGATGTTGTTCGACATCGTCAACACTCAGTGGTCTGAGGAACTGTGCGCTCTGTTCGACATACCGATGACCTGTCTTGCCGAGGTGCGGCCCTCATCAGGGTTGATGACTACTACCGCAGCAAATCTGCCAATTGCGGAAGGAACACCGATAAGCGGGGTGGCCGGCGACCAACAGGCCTCGCTGTTCGGACAGGCTTGTTTCAAAAAGGGAAAGGCGAAGATCACATACGGCACCGGCTCGTTCCTCTTGGTCAATGCAGGAGCGACGACTCCAAAGCCGACCGAAGGCCTGCTGAACACGATCGCGTGGCAGATCGGTTCGGATGATCTCGTATACGCAGTGGAAGGATCCGCGTTCGTCACGGGCGCGGCAATTCAATGGCTACGAGACGGACTCGGATTGATCGAGGAGGCTTCCGAGGTCGGCCCATTGGCGCAGTCGGTTCCCGATGCAGGTGGTGTGTACTTTGTGCCGGCGTTCACCGGCCTCGGGAGTCCTTGGTGGGATCCTCATGCGCGGGGCACGATCGTCGGCCTTACGCGAGGCACAACCAAGGCGCACATCGCTCGGGCTGTGGTCGAAGCCATCGCCCTTTCGTGCGCCGACATCGGCGACGCGCTCAGCGCTGCGAACCAAGAGACAATCTCAGAGTTCCGCGTCGACGGCGGTGCGAGCGTCATGGATCTTCTATGTGCTCTACAAGCTGACCTCCTCGGTGTGCCGGTGTTGCGTTCGGCAAATGTCGAGACGACCGCACTCGGTGCGGCTTACCTCGCGGGCATGGCGATAGACCTCTGGTCATCGACCGATGAGATCGCCTCGATCACACACCACGACGCCACCTTCGAGCCTGGACGCAGCGCGCCGGAGATGGAAGGTTTGCGCAAGGGTTGGCTTCGGGCGGTCGAACGGTCACGGGACTGGGCTTCGCCGGTCACGTCTTGAACGGACCAGCTCAAAGAGCCCGACCCGAGTTCAGTGAAGCCGTGTCAACGCACCACGAAGCTGGCGGACCGCTTGGTTGATGCGTTGCTCGTTCTCGATCAACGCAAACCGCACGTAGCCCTCCCCACCAGGGCCGAAACCGATCCCAGGTGAGGCAGCTACGTTCGCTTCGGAAACGAGCATCGAAGCGAACTCAACCGAACCCATGTCGCGGTAGGGCTCTGGGATCCTCGCCCAAGCGAACATGGTGCCCATCGGCGGTTCGATTTCCCAGCCGATGCGATTCAACCCCTCGCAGAGGGTGTTGCGGCGGGACTCATAGATACCGCGGACCAACTTGGGATATTCGGGTTCTTCGTTGAGGGTAACGGTGGCAGCGATCTGAATCGGCTGGAACGTGCCGTAGTCGAGATATGACTTGAGCTTGCCCAGAGCCGCAACCACCTCAGCGTTGCCGACCATGAAGGCCACACGCCATCCGGCCATCGAGAATGTCTTGGTCATCGAGTAGAACTCGACCGCCACATCCCTGGCTCCTTCGGCCTCGAGTATCGAGGGTGGGTCATAGCCGTCGAATCCCAATTCGGCGTACGCGAAATCATGGACGAGGAAAACCTCATGGCTGCGGGCGAAGTCGACGATTCGCTGCATGAATTCGAGGTCAACGCAGGTCGTGGTCGGGTTGTGCGGAAACGACAACACTATGACCCTGGGACGCGGCCACGAGTACTCGAAACGTTCGGCCAGATTGTCGAAGAAATCGCTTTCGGTGCTGAGCGGAACCTCGCGCACCTCGGCGCCGGCGAACAGCGGCGCGTACAAGTGGATCGGATAAGAGGGCGCAGGGACCAAAGCGGCGTCGCCGGGCTGGAGCAGCGTCCACATCAGATGCGAGAACCCCTCCTTGGCACCGATGGTGTTGATCACCTCGGTTTCTGGATCCAGTTCGACCGAAAAACGCCTCTGATAAAGATCGGCGATGGCCTGGCGAAGCTTGGGGATTCCGCGACTCGCCGAGTAGCGGTGGTTGCGCGGGTTCTGCGCCGCCTCGGCGAGCTTGCGAACGGTGAGGTCCGGCGACGGTAGATCCGGATTCCCGAAGCCGAGATCGATGACATCCTCGCCGTTGCGTCGAGCCTCGGTCTTCAACGTGTCGATGATTGTGAAGACATACGGGGGTAGTGACGTAATGCGTCTGAATTCCACCAGGCCACTGTATTGGCTCGGACAACGGTCGACCGGTGTTTGGCGCCGAGATCGAGCGGTCGATGCCTACGAACTGGTCGGGGGAACATCGGCCGGGCTCGCTGCGAGCATCGCTGCGCCGTAGGCCCCGCCGAGTTCGGCGAACTTCCCGATCATGATCGAAACATCGGGTCGATGCCCGACGCCGTGAACGTGGCGTGAAACGGCGCTCTGAACGGCCTCGCGGAGCGGTTCGCCTAGCCGACCAACTCCACCGAGGATGACAACCGCTTCTGGGTCGAGCAGCGCGATGAGATTGGCGATGCCGATCCCGACCCAATCTGCGTACTCGTCGAGGATCTCGAGTGCTCCCGGGTCAGCGCTGGCGATGCGTGCGGCTACGTCGGTGGCGGCTGGCGTCGTCGACGACACACCCTCGATGCGGTCGACGCTGAAACGTTCGCCTAGCGCCGTACCCGAGCCGTACAGCTCCCACGGCCCCCGAGCGCCGGTGTGGTGACGTTCTCCGCTCGCGTCGATGACCATGTGTCCAGACTCACCCGCGAATCCGTTGGCGCCGAGCTGAAGTCGTCCACCGAGCACCATCGCCGAGCCAATGCCGGTGCCGAGCCCAACACTGATGACGTTGTCGAGGCCTTGAGCTGCACCCCGACGATATTCGGCCCAGAGAGCCGCGTTGGCGTCATTGTGAACCGCGACCGGGCAGTCGAGGTGGTCATCGAGAATCGATCGAAGATCGAATTCGACGATCTCAGCAATATTCGCTGAATAACGCAGGACGCCATCTAGGTTCACCAGCCCTGCGATCGCCACGCCGACCGAATCGATTGACTCCCGCGCCTGGCGGGCCAAGGTGTGAACCTGCGCCTCGAGCAGACCTACCAACTCTGTGGTGTCGTGAGGGTTCGATCCAGCAACCCGCACGATTGGTTCATCGCCGACAGATTCACCACTCGTTGGGTCGAACCGCCAAAGAGCGCCGCGCACGTTTGTGCCGCCGACGTCGAATCCCGCCTTCAAAGTCATGCCGACCCGCTCCGTTCGGACCAGATCGCACCGAATGCGTCGCGTCCCTTCAGATCGGCCACGATGTCAGCAAAATGACCGGGATCGGGGTTGCGACTGTTGACGAGGCTGACCGACACATCGAAATTGTCTAGTCGTTCGATCAGACGATCTGCGATCTCTTCGCGTCGGCCGAGCACTGCAACTTGTTCCATGAGTTCGAGGGGGATCCGTTTGGACATTTCGTCCCATTCACCCCGCTTGGACATCGCATTGAGTTCAGCGTGCAGGTCATCATGACCTGCGGTTTCGAGTACCGGCCGGTAAGCGGGCGTAGAACCGTAGAAGGCGATCTGGTCGCGCAGCGATCGCAACGCCCGCGCCTTGGACTCGTCGTCGTCCCAACACACGACCATGGTTACACAAACGACCTCGAACCGATCTGTGGACTTTCCTTCAGAATCGAGACCTCGTTGAAGCGCCGGTCGGGTGATCGTCTCGAGCGACCGCCGCGTATGAAACGGGTGGACGAGCAGGCCTTCGGCAACCTCGGCGGCCACCTCGGTCATGCGCGGACCGACGCCCCCGATGAACACCGGCGGGGATCCGTAAGGGTTTGGCCCAGGATCGAACGCTGGGACCATGAGATCGTGTCGGTAGAACTCACCGCGCACGTCGAGGACTGTGCCATTCTGCCAGCTGGCCCAGATGGACTTGACTGCGAGTACGAGCTCACGCATTCGCTCGACGGGACGTGACCATTGCTCGGAGAAGCGGCGCTCTATGTGCGGCTTGATCTGTGAACCCAGGCCCAGAATGAAGCGACCGCGACTCATCTGCTGCAGGTCGTAGCCGAGATTGGCAAGGATCATCGGATTGCGGGCGAAAGCTATCGCTACAGCGGTGCCGAGCAGCAGATCGTTGGTCGTCCCTGTCGCCGCAGCGAGGGGGAGGAAGGGATCGTGTGCGGCTTCGAACGAGAAGGCCCCGTCGTAACCAATCTTTTCGACCTGCGCGAAAGTCTCGGGCGTCGACGCCGGATCGGAGGTGGGAAGAGTGGTGTAGATCGCCAAGTACCCAACCCTAGGAGACGCCACCGACAGTCACCGATGGTCACTGGTCGCGGAGACCGCTGCGGTCAGGAGGTCGCTAGTGCTCGGTCGACCTCGACCACACGGCAGTTCTGCTCTTCTGCCCAAGCGGCAACCACGGGATCATCCGAGATCAGGGTGAGAGACGTGTGTTCGGCGAACACTCCGAGCGCCTCGAGAAAAACCTCGCTCGCTACGTCGCAAGATTCGAGAGGCTCCACGATGATTAGTCCAGACTCACCTGTTTCGGTCAGCGCCGAGAACGGATCGCCACCGGATTCGCCGGAATGCAACCGCCAACCGACCAGTTGAGCTGCGAGCTGTGATCTGCCACGACGTGCGCCATCGAGACGCCCTCGATGCTGATCCAGATTCGCTTGAGCGACAATCTCTATCTCGCCGAGCACTTCTACCTCTTCGAGTAGCGCTGCGGTCTGTTCGAGAGCGGCTCGATGTTGTGCTAGTCGCTCGATCGCATCGTCTAGAACGCGACGGCGCACCGGATCGTCTTCGTCGATTCGATCCTCGACCGGCTGACCATCGGTCAGAGGCTCAGCGTGTTCTTGTTCTTGTTCTTGTTCGGGTTCGTGACCGTGGTGGCGTTCACCTTCGGTGTCACTCGTCTCCATCGAAGCGGTCTCAGCAAGCCAGTCATTGGCGAGCTTCATGAGTTCGTCCTCATCGAGAGAAGCACCGCTGGCTAGCACCTCTACACGCGCTAGTTCCTCGGTCAGCACCTCTTTGGTCTCTTCGACGGTCGGACCCGAGGCAGCTGGCACTATCGTCAGGTTTCGCAACGCGACGACAACGTCGAGTTGGCTGCCGACGAGCTCTGTAGCCATCTGCAGCACTGCCTGGCGACGTTGTTCGAGTACTCGATACTCGTCATCGTCATTCAGCTTCTCGCTGAATTCGTCGGCTTCGAGCTGGAGGGATCCCACCCTGACGGTCAACTCTGCGATCGCCTCCGGCGATGCATCGTCGGAACCAAAGAGTGTCGTTCCCATGATGAAGGCAGACCACGTAGCAAACCCAAGTCGGTCGAGAATGGCTTGTTCCTGCTCGGTGGCTTCCTCGAGAACCGCGAGAACCTTGAGTGCCCTGCTGGCGCGGAACCTGCCTGAGGCACGCTCCTCTGCCTCGAGTACGCGCTCGTGCGCCGACTCCAACTCGACGATGTCGCTGGCCGATACCGTCTCCGGCTTTTGCGCCTTTTCGAGTTCGGCGACCTGTTGTCGGGCTTGATCCAGCGCTAGCTGATGTTCCACGACCGATGAGTCGTCGGTATGCAACCGGCGCTCGGTAAGAACCAGGGTGGTGGTCAACTCGTCGAGCTCGTCGGCCAACGACTGGGCCTGGGGAGACAGAACGGGCGTTGAACTCGCCGCGCCCAGCGCTGTCTTAATGGCGGCGAGAGCGTCGCGGACCGGCGCGATGGCCGCCCTGGTGAGGTCGGGGATCTCGGCAGCGCCGGGCATCGAGGTGTTCTCGGCAATGTTGTCAGCGCTATCGCCGTGGTCATCCGTGTTGCCGCGTCGCGTGGCACCGTCGACGGCGCTCCTAACGCGCCGCAGATGCGCCGCGGCATGGGGGTCGATGCGCGCACGGGTCGAGACGACCGAGTCGGCGGCCGCCTGATGTGCACGTCGCGCGATGTTGTGGTCGCCGTCGAGACAGTTGTACTCGTTGGAAAGGTCTGCGACCGTGCGGGATGCAGCGTTGAGCAGCGCCCGCAGAGCGGCATCGCCCTCGGGACCGAACGGTGAATCCCAGAACTGGGCTCCTACAAGAACGACGACTGGTTCTCCACTTGGTTGTGTGTCCACGCAAAGTGAGGTTGAGTCCAGGTCGGAAATGGCCTTGGTGACTCCACCCGAGCGAATCTGTTCGCCAACTTCCTCGAGCAGCGGGACGCCGAGTCCGGTCAACAACGAAAAACCGTCGATGTCCATTTCGGTGTCATGACCGGGAAGGCGGAGGCTGCGCGGACTCATCGCTTGACCATCGGCTGTTTGAGCCCCGGACTGAAGCGATCCGGACCACCTACTTCCGGCGATCCGTTGGCGCGACTAACGCACAGAAATCGATTCGACGCGCGCTTTGAGTTTATCGAGGGCGGTCCGCACAATTTTTGCCTCTGCCCGACGCTTCACGAAGCCGGGAAGTGGGACCTGGAGATCAATGCTCAGCCAATAGTGGGCGATTGTGCCACCATCTGCATTGGCCAGAAACTCGTATTCGCCATCCAGACGTCGCATCAGATCACCGGTCACGAGACGCCACGACATACGGAGCGGGTTAGATCCATAGCTATAGCGCAGGACGTAGGTGGTGCTGCGACCCATGGCGGCAACGCGGTACTCGACGTCGCCTCCGCGTCCATCGTCGTCGGTGCACACGATGGTTGTGGCCTTGATGTCGGCCGCCCATTCCTGGTAGTGATCGAAATCGAGCACGACGGTGAAACATTCATCGGGTGTTGCATCGATGAGGATCGAGTTGTTGGTCGATTCTGACATGATGACTGCCATCCGTTCTCGTGTTGAGTGCCAGTCGAAGCCAACACTCCAAGTCGGTTGCTGCTTAAGACGATATCGGTCCTGGACACCGACGTCGTATCGACCGCCGCGCGCAGGTTCGGTTCACCTGCACCCGCCCAACGCCCCGTTGAGGCTCAGGTGGTTGCATCGGGGTCTACGCGAGGCCCGAAGTTGCCGTATCGCGCACCCCAGAGTCCCATTAGTCCCAATCCCAACATCGGCACGAGCAGCCCGAAAGCAAGCCCCGAATAGATCCGGATCGATGCCGTCACGAAGGCGACTACAACCTGGACCAACAATGCAAGCCGAAACGATCGACGGACCTTCTGTGGGGCTGTTCCCGCAAGGAAATAGAGGCCACCGATGCCAATCGCGTCGTAACGACTACGTCGCAGCGCCTCTGCGAAGGCCATGAGGAACACGAGACATCCGATCGCAAACAAAACGAGCGCCACCAGCACCGAAACCACGCGGAGTGAACCATCGGAAACGACGCCGAGAACTGCGGTCACGCTAAACAGTGCGGTCGCCTGCCAGTCGAATCGCAAGAGGGCGCCCGACTCAGGACTCAGTGTCATGTCGTGCTCGTCGGCGCTGCCGTTTGACTCACTCACCATTGCTGAAATGCCTCATCTAGCCGCTTGGCGAGATGGTCATAACCGAACATGTCAGTTGCCCGAGAGCGCGACTGCTCGGCCATGGACCTCAAAGAATCCTGGTCACCCAGCATCGACTCGATCACCTCGGCAACCCCGGCCGGCGTAACGTCGACGTCGAGGACCCTGCCTGTCACACCATCGAGCACCGCCTCCGCCGATCCTCCGGAGCGCCGTGCTATTTGGGGCACCCCGGCCGCCGCTGCTTCGAGGAACACGATCCCAAAGCCCTCCTGTTCAAGACCGCCCCATCGCGAGCGGCACAGCATTGCGAACAGATCGGCCGAGGCGTACAACGCCGGCAGGTCTTCGTCGGGCACACGTCCGAGTAGCCGCGCAGGCGAGTTGGTGCGGTCGATGACGCCCTGCAACCGACGACGGTCGCGTCCAGAACCTGCAATGGCGACGTCGATGTTCGCGGAGTTGCTGAATTGTGCTGCCGCTTCGATGAGTGTGTCCATACCCTTGCGCGGTACGAGCCGACTGACGCTGAGCACCAAGGGATTGGTGGGCGACAGACCGTAGCGTTCTCGAACTTCGGTCCGACGTTGCTCGTCGACTGGCGCGAAGCGCTCTGGATCGACACCAGGGGGAATCTGTACGACCGGCAGGTCTCGTTTGAGGGAGCGACGCGCTTCCTCTGCGGGATAACCGCCCGCTGCGATGGCGAACTCGGCTCCTGCAAGCACACGGTTCAACAGCTGACGTGTAACCGGAAGTCGGCCTGGCACCGTCACCTCGGCGCCGTGCAGCACAACCGCATATGGCAGATCGAGCGAGGGGCCGATCAGACCGAGGGGCACGGCGGGGTCCAGCACGATGAGATCGACCTCAAGGCCCCTGGCCCGTTCGTTGATTCGGCGCGCCAGCCATGGGTTCGGCAGCAGTACGGGTTCGCGCGATCGCTCGATGTGGTGGTTCTGTGCCAAATCGAATTGCTCAGCACCTCGATAGGGCGTTGTGTACACCGCGAAAGAGTCGCTCGGCAGCCGTCTCCACAGCTCCCAAAGATAGGACTGGATCCCGCCGACTTTCGGCGGGTAGTCATTGGTGACCAGCAGATGACGTGTCATGGTTCCTTCGGCGGTGAGCGGCTCGGGGCGATGGCTCAGAACATCGCTCGCACCGGAACGTCAAGCTCCAACTCCTGTTGGATGACATCGGTGCGTGGGCAATCTAACCATGCGATCCAATCGTCGCGCCCAAGGCGGCGCGCGGTCCAGATTGCGTGTGCGGCGATGATTTCGTCGTTGCTGGCGAGCGCAGAACAAACGACGCCCTCGACACGCTGGTCCTCTGGCTGTGCCGTATTGGCTATAACCAGCAGAGCATTGCGTCGCAGGTAGCGGGGTTCGCGCCGTGGGATGTACCAGCGACCGAAGTTCGCGAGAAGTGTCTCATCGTCCATCTGGAGCATCGCGACTGCGTCGACGTAGCCCTCGGTCGACGTCGGCAGTGGGTGTCCGGCATCTGCGGGTCTGTTGACCGGACAACTCGTCTGGCAGTCGTCGCAGCCGTAGATGCGATCGGCGAGTGCAACACGGTATTCGCGGGGGAAGACACCAGTTTTTTGCACGAGCCAGGCCAGGCAGCGGCGAGCGTCGATAACGCCCGGTTCGATGATCGCATCGGTGGGGCATGCAGTGATGCAACGACGGCAGGGTCCACACCCATCTTCGACAATCTCGGCGTCGGTCTCGAGTGGCGCGTCGGTGAGGACCGAGCCCAGGACGAATTGGCTGCCGTGTCCGACCAGCAAGAGGTTTGCATTCTTGCCGAACCAGCCAAGTCCGGCCCTGTGTGCGGCCGCTCGGTCGACCATCGCGTTGTCATCGGCGACGACACGCGCTGAGTATCCGGAACTTCGCAGCGCTCCGGCGATCACCTCCAATCCGGCGCGCAGCGGGGCGTAGTAATCCGAGACCGCGTAGTCGGCGATACGAGCCGGCGCAGCCATCGAGTCGTCGGCCCTGCGTCGCGTCTTCGGACGATAACTTCGCGCTGCAACTACCAAACGCTGGACCGAGTCGAGCGTTCGCTGTGGGTCGGTTGAACGGGCCGGGTTGCGGAAGGTGAACTGCATCGTGTCGGACAGACCGATCGCCTTGCGGCGTTCGATTTCGCTGCGCGTGTCGTCGAATGGGTCGGCGAGACAAACGCCAACCGCGTCGAGTCCCGCTTCACGCCCTAGTGCGCGCACCTTTTCGGAGTCGATCGATTCGGACATCGGGGCCATCGTGCCACGTCGACATCACTATGCGTCGCCGATCAACTAGTCGCGTCGCCGACCGCCTTGTGGCGTAGCTCGGGAACCAACCCAGAGATCTGGAGCATCTTGACAGTGCGCATCTCGTCAAGGTTCAACACGACGGCATCGTCTTCGTCTCGGCCGCAGATGAAGGTAACGACGCAGTCATCGCAGCAGGTCGTGTGTTGTTGCGAGCAGTCGTCGCAGTCGATCCTGAAGCCGTTCATGTCACGACCATACGCGCGGGGTGTGACAGCCAACTGCTAGTTGAGCGCGAGCTGTGGGTCTCATTCCTGAGTTCATTCGAGTCGGGGTGGCTGTGGGGGCGGGATTTCGTTTTGGGTCGCTGGTCGGGTGATCCAGGTGGTGTCGGGGCCGCGGGTGAGGGTTTGGTGGTGATCATGGAGTTGGTGATGGCATGGTCTGCAGAGGAGGGCAAGGTTGTCGATGTTGGTGGGGCCCCGGTTGGGTGCGTTGTAGGGGATGAGGTGGTGTGCTTCGCAGCGCCGGTGGTCGGTGCCGCAGAGCACACATCCAGTGTCTCGAGCTGTGAGGGCGAGGAGTTGGGCTGGCGTGGCGGTGCGGACGGTCTGGCCGAGCCAGAGCGGTTGTGCGTTGACATCGAACACCGCACCGACGAGTTCGGCGTTGCACCAGTGTTGTTCGAGTACCCGATCGAGAACGACGCGGCGCGCTTTTCCATCGATCCGAAGCTCGCCAGGCTCGGCATCCGCACCACCACCGTCGTGCGCTTTGCCGCACCGGACAAGCCGGAGCGGGTCTACCAGTTCAGCGGTGACCCCGGACTCGTGAACCTCGATCCGAGCTTTTTCCAGGCGGTCTATCGTTTCGTCGAGCTCGGTTTCTTCCACATCCTCGACGGCCTCGACCACCTGCTCTTCTTGCTCTGCCTGGTGGTCCCGATCCGCAATTTCCGCAAGCTCGTGCCGATCGTCACGTCGTTTACCGTGGCGCACTCGATCACGCTGTTTGCCTCGGCGTTCGCTCTAGCGCCGAGCTCGCTGTGGTTTCCGC
>JADFOM010000022.1 GCA_022562835.1 Acidobacteriota bacterium
AGCGTACCCCTTGCTTGCCCACCGGAACATTGGCTGTGCGTGTGTCCAGGATGCGAGCGGGGGAGAGAGGCACATACTTCGACGCCGAGGGCGGAGCGCTGCTCCCGGTGTAGTAGCCGGCAACATCGGCCAATACATCGGTACTGCCCTCATGGTTGTAGAGGTCGACAGCGCCGCTATTGCTGAGACGGACCTTCACGAGGTTCGGCACGCTCTGGTTCGCAACATAGTTGAGGTTCGATGCGTTTGGTCTCGTGGACCCGGCCGGCCAGACCGTAAGGAAACTCGCCGCCGTCGTGTTGGTCACCGTGACGTTCATGACCACCGCTGACGCTGAGAAAGGTACCCCTCCGCGTCCGGCGACCTGAAGGGTGCGCACCCCTTGCTTGCCGAGGGCGGGACCTTCGGTGCGCGTATCGAGAATGCGCGCAGGCGCAAGTGGCACGAACTGGCCAGCGGAGTCCGCCTTCTTGGGAAGTTTGTTCGGGTTGTCACCGAACTTCAGTGGTGGATCGGCCTTGTGGGGAATCGGGTGGCCGTTCTGAGCAACCGCCGCGAGCGACGAGCCGAACAGAGCGAATGTCGCCGCGATGATCACTCCGATGATGAGTGTGCGTCGGCGAACGCCAATAGAACCGGACATGAAATTCCCCTTGGTTGAAGTTGACCCGGCACGATCTTTTCGCGGCGGTGCTGGCGAGCGCAGACCCCAACCCGGAGGTTTGGGCCAGCCCTTAGTTGTCGAGTGAACCGTTCTGGTTTAGCACGCCGAGCGTGCGTTTCGTGGACACAGCCGCGGGCTCTTCGCCGAAACGTTCGATCGCCTGATCCGAGTCGGTTTCGACGATGGTGAAGTCGCCGCGGTCCACTCTGGTCGGCGTCGCGTCGATGTCGCTCACGAATAGGGAGTTCTCATCGTCCTTCGACACTGAAAACGTGAGAATCACGCCGTCTTGGGTCGCCGCTGGACATTCACAGCTCTCCGCGGACTGGTTCGACAGGAAGTTGCCCAAGCCATATGCCACATACTCCGAACCGATCGGCTCGATCGGCGAGATGACATGAGCGTGATGGCCGATGATTAGATCCACGTCGGGCGACGACAACAACCTCACAGCGTCGTTGACCTGCTCGGCGGTCGGCTCGGACTGGTACTCAATGCCCCATTGAATGCTCAAGACGATGAAGTCGGCACCACTCGCCCGCAGGGCCGCCGCTTCCCCGCTGATCGTTTGGGCATCCGTAATGTCTACTAGGTAGTCCTTCCCAGCCGGGAGCGATTCAGCGGCGTTGAGACCGTAGGTGTACGAGAGATGCCCGACGCTGTAATCGCCGACCTGATAGGTCGTGCTCGACGATTCTTCGGCCGATCGCGCCGAGCCGCTGACCGCTAGGCCCGCATCGGCCATGGCGTCAAGGGTGCTCTCGACACCCGCCGCTCCTGCGTCCAGTGTGTGATTGGACGCAAAGCTGCAGCCATCGAAGCCTGCTTTGGCTAGGGAGCCCGCGATCTGGTTCGGGACCCTGAATGCCGGGTAATAGCTGAGGTCGCTGTTGTCGGCCGACAGCGGGGTTTCGAGATGGCATATCGAGAGGTCTGCGTCGGTGAGTGTTGAACGCACCTCATCGAACATTGGATCGAAGTTGTATCCCTCACCGTTGGCGTTCATTGCCGCCTGATCGGCGACCGACTCGTGGACCAGTACATCGCCAACGAATGCCATCGTGAACAACACGCCGCCCTCAGGTCCGTCGACCTCTTGGTCTGCTGCGCCCGTGCCGGTGTCAGCTTGATCGGTCGAGTCGGCACCATCGGCTGGCTCAGCGCCGCCGTTCGCAGATCCATTGACATCAGAACTATCCGGGGTGGACATCAGGAACAAGGGCAGAGCCAACACCACGAGAGCCGCAAACAGCACCCATGTGACAGACCGTTCCGAAATCTCCGGTAGCTCTGTGCGGCGGGGCGTCACAGCGCCGACCGGATCGATGTTCCGGCGCGGGCGCCTTCGATCGGACCCTGGGGGCCGAGTGTATGGGTGCCATCAACCCAGACATGGCGTATCCCGACCGACTCAAGACCCGGGTCTACGATGGTGGACTGATCGGCGATCTCGTTGGGGTCGAACACCACGATGTCGGCATCTGAGCCCACCTGGAGCCGACCCTTCTTGCGCATCGCTGGCGCTGCGAGTTCGGCGAGCTTCGCTGGCTGGATTGTCATTTTCGATAATGCCTCCATCAGCGTGATGAGCCGCCTGTTTCGTACGAACTCGGCAACAGTGCGTGAAAAGCAGCCCGTCGATCGGGGATGGTTGTTGTGATCGGTCTCAAGAATCGCATCGGAGCCGATCATCACGAACGGCGAAGCGATCGCGGTTTCGAGATCGGCTTCGCGGATCGCGTGGGCGGCTGTCAAGAGATTGTCTTCATAGGCCTGGGGGTAGGTCGCCTCGGTCAGTCGTTCGGCTCGCCCCGCGACTTGGAGGTCCTCATAGGTGAGGGCGTATCTCTCCTGCCAATTCTCGAATCGGCTGGCCTGGAGGTAGGTCGCCCAGAATGTGTACGGGTACATGCAGGCTGACATTCGTGCCCCACCCGAACGGGCGTCGTCGATCATCGCCAGAGCCTCGGCCATGACGCCGGTGCCACCGGTCGAGTTGATGTGCTCGACGTGCACCCAGGCGCCGGTGTCTTTGGCGAGATTTACGAGCTCGGTCATCGCCTCGAGGTTCGTGCCCGGCTCAAAATTGTCGCTGTAGCGGGCGTGCACGGTCAACGGAACGCCTAGGTCGGCTGCGGCCTCTGCTAATCGGACCAGTTCCGCCTTCGACATGCCCGGGCTGTACTCGGGTTGCGCGTGGATCCCCAGGTACCCGCCCTCGACCTGCGCGCGGTTGGCGGCGATGACAGCGTCGAGATCCGAGGCAGGTACCTTTTCTCCGGGGTCATACCCCAACGTCTCGCGAACGTTGCTCGAATGCACAGAGCCGCCGAAATGCACCGGCGACCCCTCGGCCTCCCAGCGGTTGTAGAAGTCGTCGGGCTCGAAGCGCAGACCATGCATCGCAAGGTTTGTGGTCACGCCGTCGGCGATCTTGAACCACTCTCCATAGCCGTTCGGCGAATAGGAGAGTATGTCGACAAAACCTGGAGCCACGACCTGACCGGCTGCGTCGATTGTCGATGTTGCCTCGAGAGTCTCCTCACCGATATGTGCGACCGACGCTCCGAGAATGCCGACGTTCGCGATGCGGTCATATCCGGTTTCTGGATCCATCACGCGTCCGTTGGTGATGACGGTGTCAAACACCGTGTCGACGGACGCTGACGTTGCTTCTGCGATGGTCGCAGGAACGGTTGGACCTGCGCCCGATGGGGTTGCGAGATCGTTTGTAGTCGACCGCACCGATTCGGTTGTGGTGGTCTGAACCTCGGACCGGCCACCGCCACTTCCTATGGTGTCGCTGCCCGATAATTGGCGCAGAACTGCGAGGTTAGTGACTCCGAAACCAAGACCCAAGAGGAGCTTTCGTCGGTCGATGACCGACGGCGCGCGCTTGGTCCGAGGGTCGTCCATCGCAACGAGGCTACCGCTGTACGCGACTCGGTTGAGGTAGCCCTGCACCCGCCTGCGATCCACTACCGTGTGTCGCCATGTCACCGCACGAACAGCGTTCGCGGCGTTCCCTGGCGCTGGTGGTGGGGATCGGCGTTGCGTTGGTTGTTTCGATGGCGGCTGGCGCTGCGTGGATCGATCACCAGCGTGGGCGCGCGCGGGTTTTGACGGTTCTCGAAGCATCCGTCGTAAGAGCCTCGCCCGCTCTTGTCACGCCGCATCGAACCAGACGAGTGCTCGACAGCTACCGAGGTCAGGGTGCATGGGTCGATGTCTTCGATTCGGTCGTCGCGTACTCTGGCGAACCTGTGTCGATCGGACCGGCCGTCGTAGACGAGATGTCCGACGTGGGGGTTGACACGTTGTTCCTCCAAGCGGCACGGCTCGATGATCGCAGTCCCGATGGCATCGTCGATCCGTGGCTGCTCGCAGCCTTCTTGCAGCGCGCGCATCGGGTTGGCATCGATGTCGTCGGCTGGTATTTGCCTCTTTGGCAACATGGCCCGGACATGGAGCGGATTCGGGCGATCGATCGCTTCTCCGTACTCGGTGAGTCATTCGACGGGGTTGCACTAGACATCGAGTGGACCGGGGACGACATAGATGCTGAGACCCGCTCGAAGAGTCTCGTCGAGCTCTCAAGGACGGCGGACGCGTCGATTAGAGGTCCACTCGGGGCCATCGTTGTTCCGCCGACGCTGATGGAGGTGGTCAACGAAGACTTTTGGCCGGGTTTTCCGTGGTCGCAGATCTCGGATCTGTATGAGGCGTGGCTGCCGATGAGCTATTGGTCATTTCGTTCCGATGAACTTGGTGACGGCTACACATATCACCTGGACAGTGTCGAACGTCTGCGCGCAAACATCGGACAACCAAATGCGTTGGTTCACGGCATCGGCGGCATCGGCGCAGAGTCCGATCCTCCGGCCGATGCTCCCGAACCGATCGCCTCGATCGTCGAGTTGGGTCGCTTCGAACAATCGCTTGTGGACTCCCGCTCAGCCGGCGGATCCATCTACGATTGGGCAACGATGTCACCACAAGCGCGTCGTGGTTTCGGTCGTTCGTTCGAACAAGGCACCTTGGCGGCGCTCGGCCGACGTTGAGATTGTTCAAGCTGTGTTTGGGCCAACGAACAGGTCGTCATAAGCGGCGTCAGTCCCGAGGTGAGACATGGTCGCGGCATCGAGTACGGCGCCAGCCAAGTCGTAGAGCTCATCGAGATCGAGAAGTTGGTACATCCACCAGCGAGCGAACGCGCCATCGTCGCACCACTTGGCCTCTATCGGCGAAATGCCATCGAGTTCGATCGTGCCAAGAGACACCGCTCGGCGCAGCTCTGCGATGTCAACAGGTCCAGACAGAGTTGCGAAGGGATGGAGTGCGTCGATTTCGTCGGGTTTCAGGGGCACGTCTCGCTCGATGGTTTCGCTCACGACGGCATCTACCCATGCCCAGGCGCCGATCGTGCTGGGACTCAGATGTGCGGGGTCGGTCTCGAGTCCAAGACAGCGCCGAGCCGCGTCGACGACAAGGCCGTACACGCTGTCTGAGCGGACCGGCTGGGTTGCACTGCCGAGCATGCGCAGCTCGCTCATCTGAGTTCCGAACCGGTCGACGACAACACACAACCGGCAACGTCGTTCGGTGACGGGGTCATCGCCGTACGTGCCTAGGTTGTCGATGCTCGTGGCGCTGCCTTCGGCGACGATGCCGACACATTCCCAGGATGCTGGGGCTTCGAAACCGGCTAGGTCAGCGATTGGATGATCGAGGATTTCGAGCATCTCGCAATGTAGTCCGCCAAGTGTTGGTTCTATTCCGGCTACAAACGAGCCGTGGTGAAGCTCGCCGTCGAGTAGTAGAGCGATGAGTCGCTGGATCGATTCCTCTGTGTTCATTGATTGCCTCTCGATGTGTCTGCCGTCTGCGCGGAGCGCACGCGGTGCTTGGACGAGAGGCGCTGATGGGCAGCACCGACCCACTCGCATACTCGCGCATGCCTGTGACAGCCGGCGCGCTCGGTGCGGACCGTTCGGACACCAGAACGGCTTGGACAGCCCTCGGCGCCAGCTGTAGCTGGCGCTGTCACACCCGACCAATAGTCTCGGGTGGATGATTTCTGCACCGGTGGATTCTGTTGATTCGAAGCGCACGTGGACCGTTCCCTTCGGCGTCGAACTGGTTGGCGCGCTGGCCCAAGCGATCAGCTGTGCAAAGGCCGGTTCACCGCTGCGACCGGTGACCGTGATCGTCCCGCGGTTCGTCGTAGGCCTACGTATGCGCCGCTCGCTCGCCGCGGCGGGTATTGGGGTGGCCAACACATCGTTCGTAACCACCACCGAACTCTCGTTTGCCATCACCGGGCACCGACCTTCCGATCGAGTGAGCACGGAGCAGGTGCAATCCTCAGCGCGGGCTGCCGCCGCAGTGCCACAGAGCCGGTTCTCGTCGCTCATCGCCCACCCGTCGACACAGATGGCCTTGGCTGGAACCCATCGCACACTCCACGAGATCGGGCGGAAAAACCGTGAGCTGCTGCGTGCTCGAGGCTCCGAGCGCACCGTTGAACTGATCGACACGATCGAACGGATGGACGCATGTCTCGGCCGACGTATCACCGATGCTGAAGTTGTCTGGTCTGCGGTCGAGCGCTTGGCGTCCGATCCTCCCGACCAGCACGACAGGTTCATCATCGTCCAAACCGAATGGCCTGGGCCGGCTGACGCAGCACTGATCAAGACCCTTCGAAAAACACGCGATGCGGCGCTCGTTGACGGGGTCGGCGCTGTTAGCGCAACCGAGCGCTCCGCCTTCAGTTTTATTGCCGAACGCATCGCAGGACCCACCGAGATCGTCGAGGCGCACGACCCTGCAGCCGAAGTCACAGCCGTGTTGCGTCGCGTGGCCCGGCTGATCGACGAGGGTATGGCGGCCGATCGCATCGCCATCGTCTATCCCGGCCCTGGTCCCTATCTCCGAATCATCACCGAACAGCTCACCCGTCTCGGTGTCGCCTGGTTCGCTCCATCGACAAACACGATCGCGTCCACCCTTGTTGGACGCGTCCTTGAGCGATTCATCAGCCTCATTGCCTCCGATGGTCCCGCCTTTGAACGCGACGCCGTTGTCGACCTGCTGGCGTCGGGTCCACTCGTGATCTCCAAGCTCTCGGCAAGCCGGGTCGACGATCTGTCGAGGCGCGCCGGCGTGATCGCAGGCCTCGACGATTGGCAGACCAAGTTCGCAGTGATGATCAGAGCGCACGAACAACGTCGCTCCGCGCGCGGCCGCGACGACGTTTCCGGGGGTGAGCAGGCCGCTGTGCGTCAAGAAATCGATGATCTCAGCGAGGTGATCGGTCTGATCGAGCGTCTCGCCGAACTAGCCGATCTCTGTCTCGTCGCAGACACATGGGAGGCGCGCTCGGTCGGTCTAGCGACGGCCCTTTCAGCGCTTGTTGGCGGCGAGGCGGAGATGAAGCACTGGCCCGACGAAGCAATCGAAGCGCGCGGCCAGATCAATTCGGCGCTCTCTCGCCTCGTTGGCCTTGACGCGATCGAACCCAACGCTTCGCTCGCTACATTCGTCGGCGCGTTGCAAGCGGCCCTTGGCACCGCCGCTCCGGCTCATGGTGTCAACGGCAGGGGTGTCGGGGTGATGCCCCTCGCCGATACGGGAGCGCTCGACGTAGCCGCAGTGTTTATCACCGGGCTAAACGAAGGGTCACTGCCAGCCTCATCGGCAGAAGACTCGATGATCGACGACGCTCAGAGACGCCTGCTCTCCGAGGGGGTCCTACAGACCCGTCATAGTCGACGCCAGGCTCAGGAGGTTTCGCTGGCGGCCGCCCTGGCAGCAGGCTGCCAAGAGCGTGTCTTGAGCATGTCTCGAAGCGATCCTCGAAGCGGCCGTCTTCTGATGCCATCGCGCTGGCTCATCGAACTTGTCGGCGACATGACAGATGCGACGCTGGACGCCGGCGATTGGCCGTTGGTTGTCGATGAACGGATCTCGAGGGAGGGGCTTGTTGACGTCGGGGTGTCTCACTACCTAGATGTAGCCGATTTCGACCTGTTCGATGCCGCCCGGCGCTGGCCGTCGCAGTTGCCTCAGGTCGTCGACGACGACTCGATTGCGCGGCGTTCGCTCCAGTTTCTCGAAAAGCGTTCGGCGCCGTTCGCTACAGACGTCGACGGGATCATCGGGCCGGGAGCGATCTCGCGTACCGATGTGATGTCGGCCACAAGGCTCGAGAGTTGGGCCCGCTGTCCGATGCGTTACTACTACGAATACGTTCTTGAGATCGGCGAAGTTCCTCGCCCAGAGCGTGTGGTCGACCTTGGCGCGGCTGACCGTGGAACGGTAGTGCACCGGGTGCTCGAGGAGTTCCTGTCCCCGGTTGTGGCTGCTCCATTCGAGGATCGTCCGGCCCCTTCGGCACCTTGGACCGAAAACGACTGGGTGCGTCTGGAGACGATTGCTCAGGCCCACTTCGACGCACTCGAGCAGTCCGGCCAGGGTGGTCGCCCGCTTCTTTGGCGACTTGCGACAGAACAGATTCGTAGAGATCTCCATGACTGGTTGCGAGCGGATGACGCGGTGAGGGCGGCGTTCGGGTCAACTCCCGAAGCGGTTGAGTTTGCGATCGGTGTCGGCAAAAATCCGCCCGTCGAGCTACATCTCCCCTCCGGTCGGACCGTGTCCCTACGCGGATTCGCCGATCGTGTGGATCGCCAGGCCAATGGATCGGCCGTCGTATTCGATTACAAAACCGGCAGGGCTCCCAAACCGACGGAGTTCGAATCCGACATCACAGCGGGCGGCACCCGGCTTCAACTCGGTGTATATGCCCTGGCGGTCGATGATCCTTCTGTCGATGCGGACCCACATGCGTACTACTGGTACGTCAGCGCCAAGGGTGGGTTCGCACGGCTCGGCTACGCGTTCGACGATGAGTGCCGCGCACGCTTCGTCGATGTCGTAGACGAGATAGTGCAGGGCATCGACGAGGGTTTCTTTGCAATGAATCCGGGTAGCTACAACGCCTATTTCAACGCTCACGACGGCTGTCGCTACTGCCCGTTCGACCGAATCTGTCCAATCGGCCGCGCTCAACAGGTCGCAGACAAGCAGATCCCGGTGCCGGTTTCGGCCCCATCCATGGGCGTTAGCCGATGACCGATCTCATCGATGCGTCTGCGCGCGCAATGATTTGTCACGACGGGCTGGACAGGACGTTGTTCGTCGAAGCCGGTGCCGGAACGGGCAAGACGACCCAGCTGGTCGAACGGGTTGTCAACCTGGTGTGCAACCGCGGCGTAGCCATAGGGGAGATTGCGGCGATCACCTTTACCGAAGCTGCGGCTGCGGAACTAAGGATGCGTCTGCGAGATGCGTTCGAGCAGCGCCGCCGCGATGCCGCGAGCGCGGAACACGTTGCAGTAGTCGATGCAGCGCTCGACGATCTCGATGTGGCTGCGATCTCGACGTTGCATGCGTTCGCGCAGCGCGTAGTGGTGGCACACGGCACGGCTATCGGAATTCCGCCTGGCATCGAGGTCCTCGACGAAGTCGAGTCGCTCCTGGGGTTCCAAGCGCGCTGGAGTGAGTTTCTCGACGAGCTCTACGAGCGCCGTGATGCCGAGGAGTTGATCATCGCCGCGTTGATGCTCGACATTTCGATCGACAATCCGCATAGGAACGGACTGCGTCAGGTGGCGTTGGCCATGAACGACAATTGGGACCGTCTCGAACACTTCCGATCGGTCGACCAGTCGTCGCTTCAAGTCGACTGGGCACCGGCGTTCGAGGGGTGCAAGACCCTTAAGGGCTTGGTCGAGCAGTGCAACGTCGACGACGACCCACTCGTGCTGCGGGTCCTCGAAGAGTTCATCCCATTTGTCCTGAGCATAAACGATGCGGATTCGACCATCGAACGACTCCGATTGCTCGCGTCACACAAAGGGTGGAAGCCGGGTCGACTCGGCCGCAAGGAGAACTGGGATGACGTTGCCGAGGTGCGGTCGCAGGTCGTTGAGGTGTCCGACACGCTCAGCAATCTGCGCGCGACAGTCGTTGACGCTGTGCTGCTTGCGCTCGCCGCCGCGGTAGCGACGTTCACCGAACGCGCAGCGGATGCTCGAGCTCGCAGCGGCCAGCTCGAATTCCACGATCTCCTCGTTCAAGCGCGACGGCTGGTTTGCTCCAACAGCGCAGCGCGGTTGGCCTTGCACGAGCGCTACCGCTACCTCCTGCTGGACGAATTTCAAGATAGCGACCCGATACAGGTCGAGATAGCGGTTGCGATAGCGGCTAACTCATCGCTTGAGGACGGTTGGGAGGCTGCGCAGCCACCGGAGGGATCTCTGTTCTTCGTCGGAGACCCGAAGCAATCGATATATCGTTTCAGACGTGCCGATATCGCGCTCTTCCTAGCCGCGCGCGAGGCGTTCGGCGGTTCGGATGTCGTACGGCTCTCACAGAACTTCCGCACGGTGGAACCCGTTGTCGAATTCGTCAACGCTGTGTTCGGCGACCTCATGGCCAAAGGGGTGCCCGGTCGACAGCCCGCCTACGAGCCCCTTCGATCAGGTAGGCCCTCATCGATCGACGCCGATCACCGCCCAACGGTGTTTGGTCATGCACACGAGGAGGCAAACGCTGGCGAGCTTCGAACTTTCGAGGCCGGCGACGTTGCCGCCCATGTCTCAGCGATGCTCATAGCCCCAGAGCATTGGCCGGTGTTTGACCGACCATCGAAGCAATGGCGCCCCATGCGCCCCGAGGACGTCGCCGTCCTCGTTCCAACCCGTACTTCACTGACCTTTCTTCAAGACGCGTTCGGTAATGCCGGCGTCGACTATCGACTTGAAACCGGCACATTGCTCTACGACACCGACGAGGTCCGCGAGGTATTGCTCACCTTGGCTGCGGTCGACGATCCGGGCGACGAGATCGCCATTGTTGGTGCGCTTCGCAGCTCGCTGCTCGGCGTCACCGACGTCGAACTTGCCCAATGGCGCACACAGGGTCTACCCCTTGACTACCGATTGTTGCCTGTTGATGGGCCAGTGGGCGCCGCGCTTGGCTTCCTCGCTGAGTTGCACGATCGCCGATGGTCGCTTTCGCTTTCGGCGTTGATCGAGCAGATCTATGTGCGACGTCATGTCGCAGCGCTGGCCTACGGAACCTCACGTCCCGAGGACCGCATGCGTTCACTGCGATTCCTATTGGATCAGGCTCGACTGTTCGCCGACTCCAACGGCGGCGACCTGAGACGGTTCCTTGCGTGGGCAAAACTTCAGGCCGCCGATGGGGCCCGTGTTCACGAACCCGTTGCAGATGACGGGTCAGCGGCGGTGAGGATTCTCACGATGCACGGCTCGAAAGGGCTCGAGTATCCGATCGTGTTCCTGTCAGGGCTGACAACACAGATACAGAAAGGGTCGCGAGGTCCGCAGATCTACTACGGGAATGATTCCGCAGCGCCCGAGGTCAGCCTCACCAAAAACCTCGAGACAACGAACTTCGACCGAATACGCGATCTCGAGGCCGAGATGGACGGGTATGAAGCTTGCCGCTTGCTATATGTCGCTGCTACGCGAGCCCGCGATCACCTGTTCGTGAGTGGTCATCATCGGTCGAAAACGTCGAGCCACGGCGCAACGATGTTCGAAGCGGCGCGATGTCACTCCGGGTTGGTCCGCAGCCCTGGTCGGCCCGTTCCCGCAAGGGTTGATCAAGCGGCGGTCCGCGGTGTCGAGACAAATGAGGTCGAGTCGCATACGAGCGGCGACCGATCTCACCGCAAGACTGAGTCGACTCGCAGTTCACGACACCAATGGCAACAAGCAAGGGCGACGGCACTCGACGCGGCGGCTAGGCAGACGGTCGTCGCGGCCTCGTCGTTGAACGACTCGCACAGGCCGTCCGGGCGAGGGGAGAGGGGCACCGCCATCGGTCTGGCACTACACGCAGTAATGGAGCAGGTCGACCTGGTCGATCCAGTCGGAATCGAAGCACTCGCAACACACTGCGCAGCCGCCGAGGGGATTACCGAACAAGCCCCGACGATTGCCGCTATGGCCATCGGAGCGCTCGGGTGCGACGTGATGATGCTCGCCCGCGATCTGCCGCATCATCGGGAGGTGTTCGTTGCGGCGCCGTTCGAGGATCGCGTCATCGAGGGTTATATCGACTTGTTGATCGAGGGTCCCGACGGTCTGATCGTGGTGGACTACAAGACCGATGTCGCCGATCCCGCCGAGCTGGAAACTGCTTATGGCATTCAGCTGGCGTCCTATGCCTACTGCCTCGAGCACAGCACCGGTCGCAACGTCACCTCCGCGGTGCTGCTGTGTTGCTCTGTTTCGTCGACCGCCGCTCGCTCGATCGATCTGACGGCAGCGAGCCGCGAGTTGAGGGAACGACTGGCACCTGTAGGTCCGCTTCCTTAGACTTTCGCGGTTCGCCACCACGGCGGATGAGAAGTGACTGCGCAGGAGACCGTTGTGTTCGCAGAATCCCCGCAGCGGCGCTGGTCGACGAGCCGCCTCGTAGCGCTGGTGATCGCCGCCGTTGCCGCTTCGCTGTCAGCGGCGCCCGCTTCGGCCGCCGTACATCGGCCGACCTCATCGGTGGTTGCCTACGCAGCGCCTTCACCGGACCCGCCCGGGGGTATCTACGCGGCGATCCCCCCTCGACGCGTGTTGGATACGCGAGTAGGCCACGGTGCGACCACACCGGGACGGGATTCGATTCTGTCCGTTCGGGTCGCGGGAACCGCAGGGGTGCCCGGCGGCGCCACGGCGGTCGTTGTGAACCTCACCGTAACCAATACGACCGATGCAGGATTCGTGTCGGTGTGGCCGACCGGTCGGCCAAGGCCGCTCGTCTCGTCGCTCAATCCCCAACGGAGCGATCAGACAATCGCCAACCTGGTGACGGTGCCGATTGGCAAGGGAGGACGGATCTCTCTCTATACACAACGGCGAGCCGATCTCATCGTCGACATACAGGGCTACTACACCCCGGCGGAGGTCGGTCGCGTGGGGCGTTTGAAATCTATCGCGCCGACCAGAGTGCTCGACACGCGTGTCACCGGCTCTCGGTTCGGGATCCGAGCCGAGCGCACGTTCAATCTCGTCGGTGTCGGTGGCATCACGCGGAAGTCTCGTGCGGCGGTGCTGAACGTAACGGTTGACGATGCTTTCGAAAAGGGCTTCTGGAGTGTTTATCCGGCCAAAACCCGGCGCCCTGAAGCAAGCAACCTCAACATCGAATTCACTGGTCAAACAATTGCTAACCAGGTGGTCGTCGGCCTCACTAACGGGCGCTTCTCGGTCTACTCCCAGCGAGGTGGTGAGCTCATCGTCGACCTGGTCGGTTCCTATACTGGCACCGACGCGCCGCCTTCGGCCGAGGGTCGCTTTGTGTCGGTCAATCCGACGCGACTCTTGGATACCCGCGGTGGGTACAAGCCGTTGGCGTCGACCACTACCGAGGTGCCGATTCACAATCGAGCCGGCCTTGGTGCCAACGGGATCGCAGCGGTGGCCTTGAATGTCACCGTGACCGAGTCGACCGATGCGGGCTACTTCACGGTGTGGCATTCGCGTACCTACCGTCCGTTTACGTCGAACATCAATGCGGCCTCGCCGGACGAGACGATCGCCAATCACGTCGTCACCCCGATCAGCGGGGCGGGAGTCGGCGTTTTCACCCAGCGTGGCGGACACCTGATTGCGGATATTTCGGGCTACTTCACCGGCCAGGCGATCGCTGCCAACCTGCCTCCGCCCGTCCCGGTACAGAATACATCGGCGCCAGGATCGGCGACCGACTTCGCTTATTCATTGGCGCTCAACGGCAACCGCCTCGAGGGTGGAACGCGCAGCGGTGATCCAATTCGCTGGGACCCGTGCCGGTCGATCCGCTACGTCGTGAACTATGGGAACGAACGTGGCCGCTACAAACAGTTGGTGCGAGAGGCGTTCGATCGACTCTCTGCGGCTACCGGTTTGCGCTTTGTGGATCGTGGTGAGAGCTCGTTTATTCCGACGTCCGCGAGTCCACATCCGTTCAGTCCGGAGGACGCATATGCCGGACGGAGCGAGTTCGACGTGCTGGTCGCGTTCGCGGATTCGAAACAGACCGACTCAGTGCCAGGCAGTGTGGCGGGAGTGGCCAATGTGGCCTGGGTTGGGCCCGCCGGGGTAAAACCGGACTACGTCATAGCGTCGGTTGTGGTTGACCACCAGGACGTCTCGGATAGCCCGTTGTGGTCCTCGGTCGGTGCAGGGCCAGTCTTGCTGCACGAACTTGGCCACGTTGTCGGATTGGCACACTCGTCAGCGAAACAGCTGATGTCGCCTGTAGCGCGACCCGGAGGACCGCCGAGTTTTCGGCGTGGCGATCTCGCTGGACTCTGGCATGTTGGAGCGTTTCCGGTGCGATGCGGACCGGCTGAAACCCTTGCTGCAAGTCCGAATCGTTTGTCCGGAACAGCACCGGATCTGGTTGTGGGCTGGGAGACTCAGTACTGAAGCGATCTAGGGCTATGACGCTATTCCTATTATCTCAACCAAAACGGCAAATCGCTCCTCGAAAGAGGAGCGAATAACGGAACCATAGCACAGTCAGATTTTCGTTTCCGGTTTTGCGGCCGATTTCTACGTATTTCTAGGATTTTCTTTCGGAGTCCCTGAAAAGCGGTCTATATGAGAGATTCCTGGCGATCTCTCATCGCTGGCGGAGATGGCCATTGGTGATGGAGATGGTGTGTCTCGGCGGGAGACTTGATCGGTGGGGTCGGGTTCGATCCTCAGATCGGTGCGGGTCTGTTGAACGGCGTCGGCGGAGATCGACAGTTCCCTGGCAAGCTCGACGACGTCGTGTCGCGCTAGCGGCGGGTTTGGTGCAAAACCGCGCTCGTCGGCCCGACCTTCACGCCGGAGTCGTCGATCGCGACAACCTCGGCATCCACGATGAGAGCAAACCCGTCCGTGTCGGCCATACCCCAAAGCAGTGTCAAGGCGTCACCGGTTGTGAGGGAGGAACGAGTGCCAGCGCCGACGGGGCAATGCCAGTCTTGCGACACCTGCACGCTGCATGCACGTGGACCGCTATCGCGCACCGTGAGCAGGTATATAGGGCCTTCGCGTCGCCCGCGATGTTCATCGAGCTCGTCGAGCGCTATCGGTACACTCACGAGATCACCCTGAAGGGTCGTGCCGCCAGCGTCAAGCCCATCACGCCACTTTCGAGATGATCTCGTCTGCATACCAACGCAGTGCATCCACCTTCTCGCTGAGCGGCTGAGTATCGGGGCCTGGTACATAGCTGTCGCGGAACCCGACGATCACGTCGGTAACGCCGAGATCTTCGAGACGCTTGATTCCGTCAGCGCTGTAGGCATCCATTGAGATGACGTACAGTTTGAATGGCTCGTTTGACCTGCCGGCCTCGGCTCGCAACGTGTGCAGGGTCGCGATGTGCGCGGCGAGTGCTTCGGGGTCGCCACCGGCGTGCATCCACCCGTCACCGAGTCGGGCGGCTCGGGCCAACGCCGCGTGGCTATGGCCGCCGAGCAAGATCGGAATCGGCTTTTCTGGCGTCGGTGTCATCTTGATCGACGGTACATCGAAGATCTCACCCTTGTATTCGAAGTAGTCGCCGCTGCTCAGCCCTCGGATGATCTCGATCATTTCGTCCATGCGACGACCGCGGCGGGCCCACTGCACGTCGCAGATCTCGTAGTCCTCTGGCCACGGACTCGACCCAACGCCGAAGTCAAATCTCTCACCGGACAGCACGGCTACCGACGTCGCCTGCTTCGCGATCAAGACCGGATGACGAATCGGTAACTTGACCACGAAGGTCGCGAAACGGATTCGCTCAGTAACCGCCGCGAGTGCTGGGATTAAGGAGAACGGCTCGATAAACGGTCGATCTTCGAGAAAGCTTCGGTCCCCGTCGGGCGTGTAGGGGTAGGTCGAATCGGACTCCTCCGGATAACAGATGCTGTCCGGGATAACGAAGCCGTCATAACCAGCGTCCTCCGCCGCGCTTGCGAGCGCTGAGTAGTAGCCGGGATCGATCATCGACTCCGCATAGGAAAATCGCATTCTGCAGTCTCCTGGCGCAAAGGGTGCTGAACAGCGATCCTATTGGGTCAGAACGGGACGGTCTGGAGTCGTCCAACTATTCTTCGCATATGTCAAAACCAGCACTCGATGGTCTACGCGTCCTCGACCTTTGCGACCTTCGTGGCGCTATGGCAGCACGAATCCTTGCTGACCTCGGCGCCGAAGTTCTCAGGTTCCCGCTCGACGACGGCACACCGCTCACCCGCGGCGGCACAGCCACTCAGTACCGCAACCTCAACAAGTCCACGCTCGGCGAGGGGGCCGACCTCTCATCGTTGCTCGACGGTGCCGATGTCGTGATCGACAATCGGCCCGAAACGCGGGAGGTTTGCGGGCTAGCAGACGTCGACGCGATGCGGTCTGATAAGCCCGAACTTGTCCAGGTATGCATACGCGATTTTGGAATGACGGGCCCGCGCTCACATTGGACGCTCGATCCTCTTCCCGCGCTGGCATCGTCGGGCGCCTTGTTCGCCACTGGGTTCCCCGATCGATCACCGTGTTGGCTGCCCGTACATCTCGCACACGACTGCGCAAGCGTGCATGGAGCACTCGGTGCGGTCGCCGCGGTGACGAACCGTCGGCGTCACGGGGATGGTGACGTCATCGAGGTCAGCGTGCAGGAGGCAGCGATCGCCGGTCTGGTGCCGTGGTCTGTCTGTGTTGATGACTACCTCCACATCAACCCGTTGCTCCCG